>VSNJ01000032.1 GCA_009774235.1 Lachnospiraceae bacterium | reverse complement strand
GTATATATTATGACAGAAAGCTTTGTAATACAATTACAGAATCCAGACAGTTAACATTAGAAATAATAGAAAGACAAGCATATAATTCCTGGATGGACGGTGCACGGTAAAACCTGCTGCCTAAACCATAAAAACGGGCTGTCGCATTAAGAAAAACTACAACAATATATAGTGGATATAACTTTTAACATATGCCATATATTGTATGATTTCTGCTTAGTACGGCAGCCCCTTTTTATATTAAACTGACAAAATATATAATACCAGGTTTATTTTTTAAAAATGTATTACTTACAATCCTCCAGCACTTTTACAATCCTTTCAAAGCCCATTGCATGTGATGCCTTAACAAGTATAGAATCACCATCCTTGACAATAGTGCCCATTAGTTCTATTGCCTGGTCTGTATTTTCATAATAAAGCACATTATGCCCGCCATCTATTGCAAGTGCACCAGCTACATATTCCTTTGCAAGCTTTCCTGCACAGACAATACAATCAATACCTTTCTTTACAGCATAAGCGCCAATATCAAAATGCATTATTTTCTCATTAGCACCAAGCTCAAACATATCACCTATAATTGCCACTTTCCTGCCCTTTACAGATGAAAGTACATCTATTGCCGCTTTAAGTGATACAGGATTTGCATTATAACAGTCATTCATTATAGTAAACCTGTCTGTCTTTATAATACTGCCATGCCCGCCTACTGGTGTAAACTTGCTTATGCCTGCTGCAATTTCATCCGGTTCCATCCCAAGTCCTGTTGCAACTGCTACAGCAGCAAGTGCATTTGTTACCATATGCATACCTGGCACTGGTACATGTAATGGTATTCTTATATCACATGTGACAGCATCAAAATATGTCCCATCAAGCCCGTTTTCTACAATATTGTCTGCATAGACACTACAATTCCTGCCAGTACCAAAGAATACAGGTTTCTTTCCATTTACATCTTCTATTTGCACCAGTTTGTCATCATCGCCATTAAGATAAACCTTACCATCTGCTGCCATTGATGTAAAGATTTCTGTCTTTGCTTTAAGCACACCATCCCTGTCACCAAGATTTTCAAGATGACACTGTCCAATATTAGTTATAACACATATATCTGGCTTAACTATTTTGCTAAGTCTCGTCATCTCACCAAATTCACTTATTCCCATCTCTACTATTGCCAGTTCATGTTCTTCACGCAGCCTGAAAAGTGTAAGAGGTACACCTATTTCATTATTAAAATTACCCTGTGTCTTTAATGTATTAAAATGCTCAGAAAGCACGGAAGCTATCATTTCTTTTGTTGTAGTTTTCCCAACACTTCCTGTTATTCCAATAATCTTAGTTGCACAGACTATACGGTAAAATTCTGCAATATCCTTTAATGCCTGCAAGCATGACTTTACCTGTATAAAAGCCCTTCCAGACAGCCATTCTTCTATATTATTATACAGTCTGCCATCCTCTGTAGTTCCATCGGTGCTAATACTATATACCTCTTCTGGTGCAGCTTCTGAAATACAGCAAAGAGCACCACTTTCATAAGTTTTATTTATAAACCTGCTGCCATCTGTGCGTTCGCCCTTTATAGCAATAAAAAGCCCGCCATCTGTAATTTCACGGCTGTCTGTTGTTATTGAAGAAACTTCTCTGTCTTTTATTTCTGTATCCCCATAATATGTACCATTACAGATTATGGCAAGCCTTGATGGTGTTATTTGTTCCATTATTTTAATTATTCCCCTGTTTTATTTATATTTGTCCATTGAAACTGAAACTATTTTTTCACATAACTGGCCATAGTTTATACCTGCTGCTTTAGCCTCCTGCGGAAGCAGGCTTAATGGTGTCATGCCAGGAAGCGTATTTGCTTCAAGACAGAACAAGTTTGCCTTTTCATCAAGCAGGAAATCTATTCTCGCATATGTTTCAAGTTTAAGCACATGGTACACTTTTTTTGCATACTCCTGCATTTTATTCCTTATGTCATCACTAATATGCGCAGGACATATATCATCCGCCATTCCTGGCTGGTATTTTGTTTTATAATCATAAAAACCTGTCTTAGGTACTATTTCAATAACAGGATAAGCTTCTCCGTCAACTATTCCTGCAGAAAACTCCCTGCCTTTTATATATTCTTCTACAAGCACTTCATCCTCATATTTCAATGCAATATCAAGTGCTTCCATATATTCTTCTTCATTACTGGCAATACTTACACCAACGCTTGAACCGCCACAGCATGGTTTTACAACACATGGGAACATATTGGCAGAAAGTTTCTCTGTTCCTTTAAGACCGTTTTCTTTCTCTTTTTTTGTAACCAGAAATCCATAAGGAACTGGTACTTTACCTTCTTTTAAAATCTTCTTGGACACAAGTTTATCCATTGCAAGTGCACTTCCAAAAGAACCTGAGCCTGTGTATTTTATACCTAATATATCAAATACTGCCTGCAATTTCCCATTCTCACCATCAGCCCCGTGAAGCGCCATAAATACAATATCTGCCATCTGGCAAATATTTATTACATTATTTCCTATAAGACTGTTGCTGTTTCCTTTACGCAGTTTTTTTATCTTTTCTATATCTGGGTCTGTAACATTTATATCATGTATTCCATCACCAATAAGTGTTTCCTTTTCAAAAATATCTTCTAAGGAAGTGCCTTCTTCACCATATCCAAAAAACAGGTCAAGCAAAACTGCCTGGTGCCCATTCTCTCTTAAAGCATCACACACGCCTTTTCCTGTAACTAATGAAACTTCTCTTTCTGTGCTAATTCCTCCAGCTAAAACAACTATTCTCACACTAACCTCCAATTACACAATTATTTATTATTATCTTTGGATTGCACAACTTTACAATCCAAAGGTAATTTATAAACTTTTGTTATATTTCCATATACACAATATAAATTATAGTTTTTTAATTGCTTACAGGTCTTGCTATCATAACTATAGAATCATTTTGTGAATATTCATAGTGTATTACTGCATTATTACTGCTGCTCGCTGACACATCCATATCCTGTCCTGTATATATTTCTACATGTGAAATATTCTTATAACGTCCGTTTTTAGAATATGAAAAGAAAACCAGGTCTCCAGGCAGAAGCTTTTCAGATGGTACCGCCTTATTGTAAAGAGTCCTTCCATTATCCTTGCACCACTTCGCTATATCAGCAGCTGTAGGCGCCCAGCCAGACTCTACACCAAAATACACATCATACTGTGAATAAATCCTCCATATAAGTGAACTACAGTCATAATAACCTTTCTTCATTCTTTTTGCCTGGCTGTATTTCGTCTTTGTATTTGATATTGAAACTGCCTTTTTAGAAGCCTTATAACCTTCAACAGAAGCAATTTCAACAGGTATCTCTATTTCCCTTCCATCAGCGTTGGCAACAATAACTGTATTACCTGTTTTCTTAGCTGTAATTACACCATTTTCATCCACTTCTGCTACAGCTTTCTTTTTACTTCTATATGTAACAATACTTTTCTGGTCATCTGTACCCTTTATCTTTATATTTTTGGTAACACCCTTATAACCAATTATACCTTCACCATCATAATAAGGGTCTGTAACTGTTACATTACATGTAATATCCCTTCCATCTGCATTAATTGTAACAGGAGCACTTCCGCTTTCATTTGAATACAGCTTTCCCTCTTCTATAAAATATGCAGCAGTATCTACAGCGTTTCCAATATTCCAGTTAATTATGCTTGCATTACATATACCAGATAATTCAATATCTTTAACCACATCAGCTGCTATTACAATATCTGTTTCTGGAAATGATGGGTCTGTAATAGTAAGTTTTGTTGCAATCTCTACAGTATCACCATTCTTTGCAGAAATTAAAGCTGTAATTTCTGTTTCACCAGCATTTAATGCTGACAAACCCTCTTCACTTACAGATACAGCCCCTTCACTTGCTACTTTCCACACAACAGCATTCTCACCTTCAAATGGTGTATAATTTAATATACCAGGTGTATATGCTGATGTGCCTGCTGCCCTTGCAATACCCTCATCCGGAAATCCTGGCTGCCTTATATTAACTTTTGCTACAGTAATATTCTTGCCATCTTCACCTGGAACATAGATTTCTGTATTTTTAAAACCACTGGCAGTTATACTTCCATCACTGTTTACTATTATACTTCCATTAGATGAAGTGTACAAATATTTGCTTGTATCATATACTTCTGCTGCCTTAAGAGGCTGGCTTTCACCATATGCAATATCAATTTCTTCTGGGTCATATATTTCTATTGTAAATACCTCTGTCTGTACAATATCTTTATATGTAAATGTAATATCTGCCTTAACACTTCCTGATGAAATAGCTTTAATATTTCCCTTTTCATCAAGGGTTGCACAATCTGGATTCAGGTTTGATGAATTCCATTTGTATTCCAGCTTGTATCCTGGATTAACAGAATTATAATCCCCATTGTAATTTAAGCCAAGAAATTCTTCATCAACATAGTTTCTAAGGCTTATTGTACCACCTACATACACTGCTGTGCTTTCCTGGTATAACAGCTTGCCAAGTGCAGAAGCTTTCTGCCATACCATACAGCAAAGTACAAGCATTGCAAATAACAGCGCAATCCCTTTGCGCTTAAAACCTGTAGTTTCTCTACATCCTTTCTTTTTGTCTTTTATAAGACCAGCCATCTTCTCTTCCTCCTGTCAGTCCATAACAATTTTAAAATTCTTCTTTAAAGTTCCCATATACCATATCAATATACTCCCAGATTTCATCCCTCCCAGATTTAGTTATTGCTGAGAAAGGTATTACTGGTGTACCCTCTTCTACATTTAGCGCCAGTTTTATATCTTTTATTAATTTTGCTTTCTGTGAACGCTTTACTTTATCTTCTTTTGTAGCAATTATTATTGGGTTAAAACCATAATTTACACACCAGTCATACATCTGTATATCATTTTTATTAGGAGTATGGCGTATATCAACAAGTAAAAATACAAGTCTTAGAACTTTTGAGCTTTCAAGATAATTATCAATCATCTTGCCCCACTTTGCAACCATTTCTTTTGATACCTTGGCATATCCATACCCTGGAAGGTCTACAAAGTAGAGCATTTCATTTACATTATAAAAGTTAATTGTCTGTGTTTTGCCTGGCTGTGAAGAAGTCCTTGCATATGATTTCCTGTTTAAAAGGCTGTTGATAAGTGAGGATTTCCCAACATTAGAACGTCCTGCAAATGCAACTTCAAGCATATGGTTATCTGGAAGCTTGCTTGTAATGCCAATTACTGTTTCAAGATTTACACTTTTTACTACCATTACAATATAACCTCCCTGAATACTTCTTCTGCATCCTGGACATATTTTATATCTATGCCTTCTAAAATCTCTTCTTCTATTTCACCAACATCTTTTTTGTTTTTTAATGGCACAAGAACAAGTTTTATGCCAGCAGTTTTAGCGGCAAGTATCTTTTCTTTTAAACCACCTATTGGAAGGACACGTCCCCTTAATGTAAGTTCGCCTGTCATAGCTACATCAGCCCTGGCTTTCTTATCCATAACTGCAGAATATATAGCCGTAGCCATAGTTATGCCGGCAGAAGGCCCGTCCTTTGGCACTGCACCTTCTGGGACATGGAGATGTATATCATGTTCTTCAAAATACTTTTCCGGAAAGCTGTCTGGTACAACAGACCTTACATAAGACAGGGCAATCTTTGCAGATTCCTGCATTACATCACCAAGTTTCCCTGTAAGTTCAAGCTTTCCTGTACCTTTCATAATATTTACTTCTATCTCCAGCGTATCACCGCCAGCGCTTGTCCAGGCCAGACCTCTTACTATGCCAACATCTGGCTGTGTATTTGCCATATTAGCTGTATATTTCTCTATGCCAAGGAATTTTTTAATATTGCGTTCTGAAACCCTTACTTTACAATCTGCATTGCTGGCAGCTTCCATTGCTGCCTTCCTGCATATCTGCGCAATTTTCCTCTCAAGGTTCCTTACTCCTGCTTCTCTTGTATAGTTCTCAATAATTATCTTAATTGCCCTGTCTGATATATTAAGCTGTGGTTTTGTCAAACCATTGGCAATTTTTTGCTTTTCTATAAGATGTTCCTTTGCGATATGGAATTTTTCATTAGAAGTATAACCTGGAAGCTCTATAACTTCCATTCTGTCAAGAAGCGGTTTAGGAATTGTGTCAGTTGTATTGGCAGTACATATAAACATTACTTTAGAAAGGTCAACTGGCAGCTCTACATAGTGGTCCCTGAAGTTTTTATTCTGTTCAGGGTCAAGCACTTCAAGCAGTGCTGAAGACGGGTCGCCCTTATAATCATTTCCTAATTTATCAACCTCATCTAAAAGCATTACTGGGTTCCTGGTTTTCACTGTCCTTAATGCAGCAACAATCCTTCCAGGCATTGCACCTACATAAGTACGCCTGTGCCCTCTTATCTCTGCTTCATCACGCACACCTCCAAGACAGATGCGCACATATTTCCTTCCCATAGACCTGGCTACAGACTTTGCAATAGATGTCTTGCCTGTGCCTGGAGGTCCTACAAGGCATATAACAGGGCTTTGCCCATCTTTTTTTATTGCCTTTACTGCTATACATTCAAGCACTCTTTCCTTAACTTTCTTAAGACCATAGTGGTCTTTGTCAAGTACCTCTCCTGCACGCACAACATCTGTATTACTTTTGCTTTCCTTCTTCCATGGGATTGCAAATAATGTTTCAATATATCCCCTTATAACAGCATTTTCAGAAGAACTTGAACTTGTAAGCTTAAACCTGCGTATTTCTTCAGCCAGTTTTTTCTTAACTTTTTTAGGGGCTTTAAGCTTATCTAAAGATTCTGTGTATTTATCTGCATCACTTTCAGAATCATCCTCACCAAGTTCCCTGTGTATAGCTTTAACCTGTTCACGCAGGTAATATTCCCTTTGGTTTGTTTCTACCTGTGCTTTTACCCGGTTTGCAATATCTTCCTGTATACGCATTATATTTATTTCCTTGCCTAATACAACAGAAAGCTGCTCATGCCTGTCTATAATGCTGTCCTCTGAAAGGATTTTCTGCTTTACCAGGTAATTTACAGGAATATTGGAACATATCTGGTAAACAAGGGTATCAAGGTCTGCAATATTTAATATTTCATCTACAATTTTCTGGTTAAACCTGCCATTTTTACTTGTATACAATGAAAATACATCCTTAAGCCCACGTATCATTGCTGCTGTTTCAAGTGCATATGAAGTATCACCTGTCTCTGGAAGGCCTGAAACTGTGCCTGACAGATAACCCTCTCTTGTTTCAAGGTATTCAAGTTTCATACGTTCTCTGCCAATTATAACAACCCTTATAACTTTGCCTGGCATATTAATTATCTGTTTTACCTCAGCGAGAGTACCTGTTTCAAATAAATCATCCATTCCTGGATTTTCAATATCAGGGTTTTTCTGCGCAACTGTAAATACAAGCTGGCTGCTTCTCATAGCTTCTTTAAGCGCATTTACTGTAGCATCACGTCCTACCTCAAAATATACCGTTGTTTTTGGAAATACAACAAGATCCCTTAATGTAACTATAGGAACCCCATCAATTTTATCTGATATCTCTATACTATCTCCCATACTAATATTAATTCTCCATTTATATTATAGAAACAGAGGGATTTACTTAACCCCTCTGTTCCAGCCTTTTATACAATCTATGCAATTTCATTTTTGGTTCTTCTGCTTGTACGCCTGATTTCGTCGTTTACAAGAACCATCACAGGCTCTTCATCCCCTGTAACCGATTCTTTAGTGATAATACACTCTTTCACTTCATCATCTGACGGAACCTCATACATAGCATCCATCATTATAGATTCCATAATTGCACGAAGGCCTCTTGCACCAGTTTTTCTTTCAACAGAGCGTTTTGCAACTGCGGCAATAGCGTCATCTTCAAATGTAAGCTTTACACCATCCAGTTCAAACAATTTCTTATACTGCCTGGTAATAGCGTTCTTTGGTTCAACAAGAATCCTTTTAAGTGCTTCTTCATCAAGCAGGTCCAGTGCAACATTTATAGGAAGCCTGCCTATAAGTTCAGGAATAAGGCCAAATTTAACAAAATCTTCTGGGAGTACCTGGCGGAATAAGTCACCAATACTTTCATCCCTTTTTGTAGCAATCTCAGCATTAAATCCAATGGATTTTTTGCCAATACGTGTCCCAATTATATTTTCCAGGCCGTCAAATGCACCACCACATATAAAAAGTATATTAGTAGTATCAAGCTGGTAAAATTCCTGGTGCGGATGTTTCCTTCCGCCCTGTGGCGGAACACTTGCAACTGTGCCTTCCAGTATCTTAAGCAACGCCTGCTGTACACCTTCACCAGAAACGTCTCTTGTAATTGAAACATTTTCGCCTTTACGTGTAATTTTATCAATCTCATCTATATAGATAATTCCATGTTCAGCCCTCTCCATGTCATAATCGGCTGCCTGTATAATTTTTAAAAGGATATTTTCAACATCCTCACCTACATAACCAGCTTCTGTAAGAGCTGTGGCATCTGCAATAGCAAATGGTACATTAAGTATCCTGGCAAGGGTCTGTGCAAGGAAAGTTTTACCTGAACCAGTAGGCCCCACCATCATAATATTGCTCTTCTGTAGCTCTACATCCATGCTTTTACCTGAAAGCACACGTTTATAGTGGTTATATACTGATACGGAAAGCACCTTTTTGGCGTCCTCCTGGCCTACTACATATTCATCAAGGAATTCTTTAATTTCTTTTGGCTTAAGAAGGTTTATATCCATATCATTATTGTATAACTCTTCATCTCCGTCATCTTCTATTATCTCAGAACAAAGCTCAATGCACTGGTCACAAATATATACACCTGGTCCTGCAACCAGTTTGTGTACCTGGTCCTGCGTCTTGCCGCAGAATGAACATTTCAGCTTTACTTCATCCTTTTTTCCTGCCATTGCTACCTCCAAATAATACTTATGCCATTTTTGTTTTTATTTCCTCTTAACAATAATATCATCAATCAGACCATAATCTTTAGCTTCCTGTGCTGTCATATAGTTATCACGTTCTGTATCAGCCTGTATTTGTTCAAGCGGCTTTCCTGTATTAGCAGCAAGTATCTCATTCAGACGGCTTCTTGTCTTTAAAATCTGTTCTGCTACAATGCGGATTTCTGTTTCCTGGCCTTTGGCACCACCTGATGGCTGGTGTATCATAACCTCAGCATTTGGAAGTGCAAACCTCTTGCCCTTTGTACCACCTGAAAGCAGGAATGCCCCCATACTGGCAGCAAGTCCCATACAGATTGTTGAAACATCACACTTTATATAGTTCATTGTGTCATAAATTGCAAAACCTGCGCTTACAGAACCTCCTGGACTATTTATATAAAACTGCACATCCTTTTCTGAATCCTGTGACTCAAGGAAAAGAAGCTGTGAAACAAGAAGGCTTGCAACATCATCATTTACCTCTCCTGTCAGAAATATAATCCTGTCCTGTAAAAGTCTTGAATAAATATCATATGAGCGCTCACCGCTGCTCGTCTTCTCAATAACATAAGGTATACTATACCCCATAACCAATCACCTTGCCTTTCATCCAAAACAGCTATAATAAAGAAAATACCTTATAATTATTTTTCTACAGAAGCTTCTACTACAAAATCTACTGCCTTTTGTACAGCTATATCCATACGTATCTGTTCTTTCTCATCTTCCCCTACAAGGTCCCTGAGCTTGTCAGCTTCCATGTTGTACATTTCTGCCATGTTCTCAATTTCTTTATCAAAATCTTCTTCCGAAGCTTCGATATTTTCAGCGGCTACAACTGCTTCAAGCACAAGACGGCTCTGTATACGTTTAAGTGCCTGTGGCTTAAGTTCTTCAAGCATCTTCTGTGGTGTCATGCCTGTAAGCTGCATATATTGCTCAAGTGAAAGACCCTGGCTCTGGAGACGCTGTGCAAACTCCTGTGTCATCTGCTGTGTCTGTGCATTAACCATAGGGTCTGGAATATCCATCTGTGCATTTTCAATAATTGCACCAACTACTTCCTCTTCTTTTTCTCTCTTAAGTGCTGCTTCTTTATTCTCTAAAAGCTTTTTCCTAAGGTCTTCTTTATACTCGTCCAGAGTGTCAAAATCAGAAACTTCCTGTGCAAATTCATCATCAGCATCTGGAAGTTCTTTCATCTTGATTGCATTAATCTTTACTTTAAATAAAGCTTCTTTGTTCCTAAGTTCCTCTGCCTGGTACTGGTCTGGGAACGTAACATTTACTTCAACATCATCACCTATATTTTTTCCAATAAGCTGCTCTTCAAAGTTATCAATAAATGTATGGGAACCAATTACAAGTGAATAATCCTCAGCCATTCCTCCCTCAAACTGCTCACCATCAACATAGCCATCAAAATCTATAGTAACAGTATCCCCATCTTCTACTGCCCTGTCTTCAATTGTAATCATACGTGAATTATTTTCTCTTACTTTATTGATTTCTTCTTCAATTTCTTCATCTGTAACTCCTGCTTCTTTACTCTCAACTTCTATCCCTTTATACTCACCAAGTGTAACCTCTGGTTTAACAGCTACAGTAGCAGTAAAGATAAATGGCTGGCCTTTCTCTATCTGCTCAACTGCTATTTCAGGCTGGGAAACGATTTCTAAACCGCTTTCTTTAGCAGCATCCTCATATGCATCAGGAACAAGTATATTTGCAGCATCTTCAAAAAATATTTCTGCACCATACATCTTCTCAATCATTGCACGCGGAGCCTTTCCCTTGCGGAAGCCAGGCATTGCTATTTTATTCCTGTTCTTTTTGTATGCTTTGTCAAGCGCCAAATCTAGTTCTTTTGCAGGAACTTCAATAGTAAGCTTTGCCATACTCTTCTCTAACTTTTCTACCTGTACACTCATTTCAATATTTCCTCCTTTATAATAGACGGGTAATGCCCCGTAATTCACCATTTGTATAATATAGCACGAACAAACCCCTAAAATCAAGGGGTTTCAAGAAATTTTATATAATAATCCCCATGCCCCGCTTTTTGTGGCACAAATAGTAATAAAAAATACTGCTTTTGCGTTTTAAACCAGACGGGTCTGGAAAATCAAAAGTGCATAAATTTATTGTATTGGCTCTGGCAGGTTTATAAGGATTTGCTTAACTAAATAATATTGCGCCTGGCAGGATACGCACTGGAACTTGCCAGGGTAATATAATCTTTATGCAGTTTGATAGTTTAAAAGCAATTATTCTGTTTTATACTTTTTTTCTAAAATTTCTGTTATATTGCCAACGTATTTATTGCACAGTTCCTCTGTTTCTGCCTCTGCCATTACACGTATTAGAGGCTCTGTGCCACTTTCTCTTATGAGAATCCTGCCATTCCCTCCAAGTGCTTCTTCTGCTTCTTTTACAGCAGCAGCTACCTCTAAATCTTCCATTGCTGCTTTTTTATCAGCAACTTTTACATTCTTTAGAAGCTGTGGATATATTTTTAAATTCTTCCTGAGTTCTGAAAGTTTTGTCTTTTTTTCAAGCATTACTTCCATAAGCATAAGCGAAGTAAGCACACCATCACCTGTTACAGCATATTTGCTAAATATAATATGTCCTGACTGTTCACCGCCAAGTGAGTGTCCATATTCCATCATATTGGCATTGACATATTTATCCCCTACATCTGTCTTTTCATAAGCAATCCCTGCTTTGTCAAGTGCTTTGTAAAGGCCTATATTGGACATAACTGTAGTAACTATTGTATTGTTGTTAAGTTCGCCTTTCTCTTTAAGGTAACAGCCACACAAGTAAAGTATTGCATCCCCGTCAATTACATTTCCATTATCATCAACTGCAAGACACCTGTCTGCATCACCATCATAGGCAAAACCAATATCCAGGTTCTTTTCTTTTACAAATTCCTGGAGTTTTTCTATATGTGTGGAACCACATCCGTCATTAATATTAATACCATCTGGTTCCATGCCTATTGTGTATGTTTTGGCCCCAAGTGCATCAAATACACCTTTGGCAACAGAATATGAAGAACCATTGGCACAATCAAGCCCTACGCGTATATTTTTAAATGAACGCGTTGCAAGTGACATAAGATAGCCTATATACCTGTGACGCCCTATTGCATAATCAATGGTACAACCTATATTTTCTCTTGTCGCAAATGGAATAGCGTCTTCTGGCCCATCTATGTATTCTTCTATCTTTTCCTCTATTTCTGCTTCAAGTTTATGGCCATTGCCATTTATTACTTTAAGCCCATTATCATAATATGGGTTATGGCTTGCAGAAATCATTATTCCGCAGTCAAACTGTTCTGTCCTTACTACATATGACACACTTGGGGTTGGCGTTACATGCAGAAGGTATACATCTGCGCCACTTGCTGTAAGCCCTGCTGACAATGCATCTTCAAACATATAGCTTGAACGCCTTGTATCTTTTCCTATAACAATCCTCGCTTTATGTTCCTGCCCATAGTACCATCCCAGGAAACGCCCAGCTTTGTATGCATGCATAACATTTAAACCAACATTGGCCTCGCCACGGAAACCGTCTGTGCCAAAATATTTCATTATATATCTGTCCTCCATTCTATATGTTCCATATTACATGGCTGCCTTGCACGGATATAACCATGCCAGTACAATAATAATAATTCTAGCATAACAACTGCTTTAAATCAATATTCTATATGCCGCATTGTTTAACCTGGCAATTAAGTGTTTTTACCACCTTAAAGGTGGCAGGTTTTATATGCTGGCTTGTTAAAATCCTAATGGAACCCCCTTGCCAGCACCTTATTAAATTACATGTAACAATGCAGCACCTTATTAGTTTTTACAAGAAATGGAGAATACTATGAATTACACCAAGGATGATTTTATCAATGATGAAAAAACATTTGGGCTTAGGCTTGCAAGGCTCAGGGAATGTAAAAATATAAGTGCACGTGAAATGAGCCTTGCACTTGGGCAGAATAAAAATTATATAAATGCTATTGAAGCAGGCAGGAATTATCCATCTATGACAGCATTTTTATACATCTGTGATTATATTGGCATCAGTCCAAAAGATTTTTTCGACCCAGACTACCAGAACCCTGTTCCTCCAAAGAACCTTGAAAATATTTTACGCCAGCTTACTCCTTCACAGGCAAAACATGTATACCAGATTGCACTTGATATTGTTTCCAAAGATTAATTATTAACAATTATGCAGGATATATACATATTTTTATTCAAGGAAATGGCATGGTTTTTCCCTTTCAGACAATGTTGCAAAGCTGTATCCTGCATCTTTTAACTCTTGGATTATGCCACGCAATGCATTGAGAGTTTCCTTATTACATCCTGAATCATGCATAAGAATTACGGGTTCATTATATTTTTTATAATCTTTTCTTATATTTCCCATTATTGATTCTACTGAAGGTGTTCCTACTGAATCTTCAGCACTTACATTCCAGTCTGCATATTCCAGACCACTTTCATGTATTTTATCAATTATATCCTGCCTGAATGAACTTATATACCTGTTGGCACTTCCCCATGGAAACCTTACAAGTTTTGCTTCATAACTGAACTGTCTTTCAAGCTGTTCCCTTATTTTCATTACATCACGGAAACAAGAATCTTCTGTGGCATATATTTCATTGGCAACATGGCAGTATGTATGTATCCCTATTTCATGTCCCTCATTTATTTCCCTCTGGATAATGCCAGACATATCCCCGTCTATCTGTTGTCCTATAAGGAAAAATGTAGCTTTTACTCCTTCTTCTTCTAATATATCAAGATAACTTTCTGTAAGTTTACTGGGACCATCATCAAATGTAAGGTATGCTGTTTTTAATTCACTATCTGTCTGTACAGTGTTATTTTCTGTTTTAACAATATTGCTTATAACCGCCAAATCATGCCATGCTGACCTTTCAGCAAACAGACATGCACAAATGGCAATGGTAATTACTATACAGGCTGCTGCTTTTTTATGTTTTCTTATAATATCCATACCGTTCCCCGCTTTTAAACAAATTTATTGGTTTCCTGTTATTCATTATTAACAAAAACAGGTAAACTTAAGATATACTGTCTTTTTAAATTTATGTACCTGTGTTATAAATATTACTATATTTTTGCGCATATTTTTACTGTATTTTTAAATGATATTCCGTTTGATTTTAAATATAAAGTAAGTTATAATTTTATACAGCCAGGAACTATTAAAAAATAATTTAGACAAACCAGGCTTAGAAATTATTTATTGATGGTTCCTGGCCAGAGCCAGTAAAGTTTTGCACTTTTAAATGCAGGAATGGAGGATATTAATGAAATTTGGTTATTTTGATGACCCTTGCAAAGAATATGTTATAACAACACCTAAAACACCACTTCCATGGATAAACTACCTTGGAAGCAGCAGTTTCTTCTCACTTATATCTAATACATGTGGCGGATACAGCTTTTATAAAGATGCTAAGCTTATGCGTCTTACACGTTACCGCTACAATAATGTTCCAACAGATGAAGGCGGACGCTATTATTATATAAAAGATGGTGATACTGTATGGAACCCTGGCTGGCAGCCTGTAAAGACAGGGCTTGATTCTTATGAATGCCGTCATGGTATGGGCTATAGCCGCTTTACATCAGTGAAAAACGGGCTTGAAGCCTCTGTACTTGCATTGGTCCCATTGAATGACAACTGCGAAATAAACCAGGTTAAATTTACAAATAATTCTGGTGCTGAAAAAAATTTTACATTTTTCTCATATATAGAATTTTGTCTCTGGAATGCTATGGACGATATGACAAATTTCCAGAGAAACTTAAACATCGGTGAAGTAGAAGTAATTGGTTCTACAATTTACCATAAGACAGAATACCGTGAACGCCGCAACCATTATGCAGTATTTTCTGTAAATTCAGATATTGATGGTTTTGATACAAGCCGTGATGAATTTTTAGGTGCATACAGAGGAGTTAATGAGCCACAGGTTGTAGAGGAAGGCAAAGCACATAACTCTGTAGCAAGCGGATGGAGTCCAATAGGTTCACATCAGATTAATGTAACTCTTGCACCTGGCGAAACCAAAAGCTTTATATTTGTACTTGGATATTGTGAAAACCCACAGGACCAGAAGTTTTCTGCACCTGATGTAATTAATAAAAAGCCTGCTGATGAGCTTCTTGCAAAATACCAGACAGATGCACAGGTTGATGCTGCACTGGATGAATTAAAAACAGACTGGGAAAACCTGCTTTCTAAATTTACAGTACATTCAGATGAAGAAAAACTTGACCGCATGGTAAATATATGGAACCAGTACCAATGCATGGTTACATTTAATATGTCACGTTCTGCCTCTTATTATGAGTCAGGCATTGGCCGTGGAATGGGCTTCCGTGATTCATGCCAGGATTTACTTGGATTTGTACATCTTATACCAGAGCGTGCAAGAGAGAGAATTATTGATATTGCTTCAACGCAATTTGAAGATGGCAGCTCTTACCACCAATACCAGCCACTTACTAAGAAAGGAAATCTTGATATAGGAAGCGGCTTTAATGATGACCCTCTCTGGCTGGTTGCATGTGTATCTGCCTATGTAAGGGAAACAGGTGATACATCAATACTTGAAGAAATGGTTCCATTTGACAATGATGTGAGCAAGGCTGTACCTCTTATGGAACACCTTAAACGCTCATTTAATTATACAGCAGGGCACAAAGGACCACATGGGCTTCCGCTTATTGGACGTGCAGACTGGAATGACTGCCTTAACTTAAACTGCTTCTCTGAAAATCCTGGCGAATCATTCCAGACATTTGGTCCTGGGGATGGTCCTGTTGCAGAATCAGTATTTATAGCAGGAATGTTTGTTAAATATGGCAAAGAATATGCAGACCTTTGTGAATTTACAGGTGACAAGGCAGAAGCATCAAGGGCAATGGCAGAAGTTGAAAAAATGAATGATACAGTCCTTAAAGATGGATGGGACGGCAAATGGTTTGTACGTGCTTATGATGCACAGGGAAATAAAGTTGGCTCTGATGAATGTGAAGAAGGCAAGATTTATATTGAACCACAAGGGTTCTGTGTACTTGCGGGCATAGGCACTGAAACAGGTGAAGCTAAAGAAGCCCTTAATTCTGTTAAAGAAATGCTTGATACAAAGTATGGCATTGTGCTTTTACAGCCAGCTTATACAAAGTACCATCTTGAGCTTGGTGAAATCTCCTCATATCCGCCTGGATATAAAGAAAATGCTGGTATCTTCTGTCATAATAACCCTTGGGTATCATGTGCTGAAACAGTTATAGGACGTGGCAACAGGGCATTTGAAATATATAAGAGAACCTGTCCTGCTTATATTGAAGATATTAGTGAGATACACTGTACAGAACCTTATGTATATTCACAGATGATAGCTGGCAAAGATGCACATTTCTTCGGACAGGCTAAAAACAGCTGGCTTACTGGTACAGCCGCATGGACATTTGTAAATGTGTCACAGTATATACTTGGTGTTTCTGCTACATTATATGGATTAAGCATTAATCCTTGTATACCTTCTGAAATGGGTACAAAGTTTACTATAACACGTAAATACCGTGAAGGCGTTTATAATATAACTGTTGAAAACCCTTCAAAAGTTGAAAAAGGTGTGGATAAACTTATTGTAGATGGAAAAGAACTGTCTGGCACAACTGTTGTACCTTACGAAAAAGGTAAAAAAGAATATAATGTAACTGTTATTATGGGATAAATATACACCTGTACAAACATTATTCTGTACACATGTCCGTTTCATAAATTTCAATAATTTATGTTATCTGCTTTTGTGGGGCGGACGGTTTCCATGGCAGCAGCCAGAATATTCCACACAGGGGTACGCTCCCGCTACGATAACCCACGCAGCAGTGCATAATATCCTGTTTTTGGCTTTATAAAAGAAATAGTAATTTCTTTATATAAAGCCAAAAACAGGATACAAGCACTGGCGGGGTTAAACTTTCAGCCTGATGGTACTGAGGGCAAGGTCAGAAGTACAGCTGCGGGGTTACAAAACAGGACAGAAAAATATTTTTGAAACTGGTATTTTCTATTTTGATTTTGACAAAATGGTATTTAAAAAAACGGCATATCTATAGAACTTAGTAAAACTGAACAAAGGTTTCTAAAGCTGTTATGTGAAAATAAAGGTGCTACACTTAAAAGAGACTTCTTGGTTGATTCTGTATAGCAGGGAGACACAGAATTTGTAGATGCACATGCATTGACAGTTACAATTAAAAGGCTACGTGATAAACTTGAGGAAGACTCTAAAAACCCTGTTTATATTAAAACAGTTTATGGAATTGGATATACATGGGTGGTGGATTAGATGGTTATTATAATAGCCTTTTTTATATTTATTATATCTGGATTTTTCTTTTATAAATGTTGGTTTCTACTTCCAGGTTAATATAACAGTAATTCCATGTATTATTATGCTTCCATTCCTTGCTATAATTGCTATAATAATATTAAAATACCAGTATAATAAAATTGGACGTGAAAGTATTGTGGAACGTCTGGACACTTCTGTCCAGCATTACCAGGCAGAGGCATAATTTATGTATTATGCCTTTGCTTCAAATACTGGAAGCACATCTAATAATTCAGCTATAGGGGTAATATTTTCCCCTTGGAATATACTTTCATCATCATCACTATCATTATTTTTATTATATAAATAATTCTTAAGTTTCTTTCTTTCAGATTCTTCTTTCTTCTCTGGAAGCCTTTTATAGTATTCAGACTTTTTGAATTCCTTTTCTATTTCCCTTATACCTGCAATAAGGTATTCTTTATCTGGGTCATCTTTGCCAATGCCTCCTATTGCACAGTCAATTACCTCTTGTGCCTCTTCTTTTGATTTACAATTCTTAAGCTGGTTCTCCACTGCCTGTTTCTTATATTTTACACGCAATGCTGTCATATAGAGCTGTGAATTGTGTAATTTAAGATAATTAAGCTCCTCAGATGTAAGATCCTTACCACTTTTTAGTTTTGCCATAATCTTATTTAAATAATCCGTCTCTTCCTCTTCATCCATTCCATATGACGGGTCTATTAACGCCTCTATTGTATCTTGCCAGATTCTGTTAGTTTCATTCATATTTTCTTTTGATAAAATATTATACATTGGTTACACCCTCCCTTAATAATTTAAAAAATGTCCTATGTTCCTGCAGTGGCATCTGTATAAACTTATACAAGTATTATATCGGCAAGTTACTTTAAAGACTTATATGACTGGTATATTTTATCTGATAAGCATACACAGAAGATACTCTTAACTAAATGACATTGCAATGTAACTGTAACATATTCCTGTGTGGAATATTCTAGTTCTGGCATAGAAACCGTCTGTTCCCACAAAAATAGATAATAGAAATTATTAAAATTTATGAAAAGGACATGAAAGTATCCTTGCATCTATACAAAATATACATTATAATTAGTAATTGCCTGGAATTTCCAGAATACAACAAGCCAGGCAATACTTTTAATAAAGCAAAAGCCATAAAACTGGCTTTAGAAATGAGGAATTTATGTCTGATATTAATATAAAAAAAGAAATTGAAAAAAGGCGTACATTTGCAATTATTTCACATCCTGATGCTGGTAAAACAACCCTTACTGAAAAGTTCCTGCTTTATGGAGGGGCAATTAATACAGCGGGCTCTGTAAAAGGCAAAGCTAATTCTAAATATGCTGTATCTGACTGGATGGAGATTGAAAAAGAACGTGGTATCTCTGTAACATCTTCTGTTCTCCAGTTTAATTATGATGGTTTCTGTATAAATATACTTGATACACCAGGACACCAGGATTTCTCAGAAGATACTTACCGCACCCTTATGGCGGCTGATTCTGCTGTAATGGTTATTGATGCTTCTAAAGGTGTTGAAGCACAAACTATAAAACTTTTCAAAGTATGTGTAATGAGACATATCCCTATTTTCACATTTATAAATAAAATGGACAGGGATGCAAGGGATTCTTTTGAGCTGCTTGATGACATTGAAACTGTACTTGGAATACGCACATGCCCTGTAAACTGGCCTATTGGCTCAGGAAAAGAGTTTAAAGGCATATACGACAGGAAAGCAAAAACTGTACGTACATTTGAAGCTGTATCCACAGGAGGGGCAAAATCTGCTGCTGAAACTGATTATTCTATTGATGATAAAGAATTAAGGAGTATTATACCAGATTCACTTTATGGACAGCTCGCTGAAGAAATAGAGCTGCTTGATGGTGCAAGTGACCCTCTTGATTTGGAAAAGGTAAGCAAGGGTGAACTTTCTCCTGTATTCTTTGGCTCTGCATTAAATACATTTGGTGTCGGAATATTCCTTAAATATTTCCTAAGCATGACTTCTTCACCTCTTCCACGCCTTTCTAACGAAGGATTAATAGACCCTGTAGAAGAACCTTTTTCAGCGTTTGTATTTAAAATACAGGCAAATATGAATAAATCCCACAGGGACAGGATTGCATTTATGCGTGTATGCTCTGGCAGGTTTGATGCCTCCTCTGATGTATACCATATACAGAGCGGACGCCGCCTTAAACTGTCACAGCCACAGCAGATAATGGCACAGGACAGACAGGTAATATCAGAAGCATATGCCGGAGATGTAATAGGTGTATTTGACCCAGGAATATTCTCAATAGGTGATACAATAACTGTACCTGGTAAAAAATTTGAATATGAGGGTATACCTACATTTGCACCAGAACACTTCTGCCGTGTAGTACAGCTAAATTCAATGAAACGTAAGCAGTTTGTAAAAGGAATTACACAAATTGCACAGGAAGGTGCTATACAGATATTCCAGGAATACACTGCTGGCATGTCAGAAATAATCGTAGGTGTTGTAGGTGTACTGCAATTTGATGTACTTAAATACCGTCTTGAAAATGAATATGGATGTGAAATCCGCCTTGAAGCCCTGCCTTATGGTTTTATACGCTGGGTAGGTGACCCTTCTGTAGATGTAACAAAGCTTAAACGCATGAATAATGTAAAAGCTGTTAAAGATATGAAAGGCAATCCACTTCTTTTATTTGTAAATGACTGGATGATTAAAATGGTACTAGATGATAATAAAGGTCTGGAACTGCTTGAATTTAAGAAAAATTAATATAAATAAAACTATATTTATCCTGCTAATTGTTAATAGGTTGTTGCATTAACAAAAGACAATACAAATTTAGTAATTTTTAAACATACTATATCTTGTATATGTTCTACATTTAATGTAACAGCCTCTGTTTTTTATTTTCCTATATACCAGATAAAATAAACCATTACTACTCTTCTTCTTTTTAAATTTTTTTGCAATTTAGTAATTTATATTTATACTATATAATTTATTAAATTGACATGTTTATATTTACATGACATATTTATATTATGCTATAAATGTACTATCTATAAAAATTATTTTTAGTAATTCTTAAATATATTATACATAATCGAATATATCATAAAGCAAAACCGAGGAAAAACTTATGAAAAATGGAGAAAAGCTCAAACAAAGCCACTATAACTTTATTTTAAACCCAGATGGACAGGGATACATACTATATAACTCTTTATCAGGAGCAATCATTGCTGTAACAGAACCAGATGAACTAATAAAAGTCCAGAATATTTTAAGTAATGAATTAAATACATATAACGAAACAGACGAAACATTGAAAATTTTATTTGATAATGGAATTTTGGTTGAAGAAGATAAAAATAAATTAGAATATTTACAATTTTTATATGAAAGAGAAGTTGTGCGTAACCAAGAATTATCTCTCACATTGATTACCACCAGACAATGTAATTTACGTTGTGTATATTGTTATGAAAAACATGAAAACTTAGTTATGTCAGAAAAAATTTACCATAGTTTAGAATTATATATTAAAGAATCACTAAAAAACAGAAAATATTCAGGTGTCAGCATTACTCTTTTTGGTGGTGAACCTTTTTTAGAATATGATAAAGTAATTGCTTTTTTAGAGAAAGTACAAAATATTTGCACAAAATATCATGCATCATATGGAGTTGGAGCAACAAGCAATGGTGCTTTGATTTATCCTGAACGGTTTGAAAAACTATACCAGCTTGGTGTTAATTATTATCAGATTACTATAGACGGATTAGAAGAAACTCATAATATGTATAGAAAAAGCCTTGATAAAAAAGGAAGTTTCCAGAAAATAATTGAAAACTTAAAATATATGAATAGCACAGATTACGACTTTGAAGTCACTATCCGTACTAATTTTAATGAAGAAGTTTTTAAAAGGGCAAAAGAATTTTATCAATTTATTGCTGGTAATTTTGACCAAAGGTTCCATGTATATTATGAAGGAATTAAAAAACTTGGCGGAGAAAATGATAATAATTTAAATATTCTAAATTCTAATGAAGTATCAGAAACCTCCATTGATATTGCAGATTATATCCGTAAATTAGGAATAAAAAATGATGTAATAGATGAAATGACACTGCCATTCCGCCGTGTTTGTTATGCCACAAAACATAATGATTACATTATTGACTATGATGGAAGTATTTTAAAATGTACATTATCATTAGATGATGAATTAAACAAAATTGGAACTTTACATAATGATGGAACTATGGAAATTGATGAGGTCAAACATTCTAAATGGGTAGGAAAGAAAACACAACTTGCAGACATTTGTAAACAATGCAAAGTTCTTCCACTGTGTTATGGAGGCAGATGTGTTAATGACAGAGTACATGGTGGTATATTTGAATGTAATAAAGAACTGCAAGAAAGAGAACTAGCTGAATTAATAATATATAATGTATGATGTATATACTCTTTGCTTAATCAAAGAATATGTATATAAACCATATACTTTTATATGGAATTTTAAAACAAAAGAAAGGGTGATAAAGAAACTATGGAAATTATCAGAGAAAACAGTATTATAACAACATCTGCTAAGAGAAAAGGTGGCAGTGGAAGAGGCTATGGTTGTGGCTGCAAATGTAAATAATATTAAACATTTGTGCTAAAATGCATCCATATATTATTAGAAACTAATAATATATGGATTTTATAAACAATAATAAAAGGAAAAACTATATGATAAAATCCATAAAAAATGATATTTAATTTTTAAAATATATGTTTTTATATAGTAAATCTTATGTAATTGGAGAAGCACTAGTTGCTGTTATTGAAGGTCTTATACCATTAATAGATATAATAATCCCTAAAATGCTAATTGACAGCTTAATTGCAGGGATATCTTTTAAATCAATTATTTACTATATAGTTATTTATATTATACTTCAATTTCTAAGTTCATTTTTTTCTGCTTTTATTACTGAAAAATTTATTAACTTAAATGGACATTTATATTCTATGCACTTCCTGCTAATGATTAACCGGAAAAAAATAGACCTGGATATGGCACAACTTGATGACCCAAATGTCCACCAGAAAATTGCTTTAGCAGAAGATTTAATATATAAGGGAATTGGCATTGACATGATAAATAACTTTTTTACTGCTATTACAAGTATAGTATCTATCATTGCTACAGCTGCTATTCTCGTTTATGCTAATGTATACCTCCTTCTAGTTATTTTGATATTTGCATGTTTCTCTGCCTTCTTCAACTTAAAAATGGAGAACTGGGAACTGGCACAAAGAGATGAAAATATTTATTTAACAAGAGTATTAAATTACTATATTAAGATTATGGGAGAAAAATCCTGTGCAAAGGAAATGAGACTTTACGGCTTTGCTGGATGGCTTATGAAAAAATACCATAAAACATTAAAAACACTTAGAAAACGCTTAAAAAAGCTATATAATAAAAGCCTGCATATACGTACTATTGGAATTGTTTTAGAAACAATTAAGAGTAATGGTATTTATCTCTATCTTGCATGGCTTGCCTATTCAAAAAAAATAACAGTTGGAGAATTTTCGCAGTATTTTAATGCCTCAAGCCAATTTTCAGAAAGTATTTTAGAATTTGCCACATTTTTAATGAACTTAAATATAAATGGAAAATATATTGATTCTTTCCGGGATTTTATGGAATTAGAATCAGAAATGCACAAGGAACATAACATAGAAAGCAAAGCCTTGTTTGATAACACTACAAAAAAACAACTGAAACTGTCACTTTCAAATGTGAACTTCCGTTATAAAGGTTCAAAGGATTTCGTTTTAAATAATATAAATTATACATTTGAACAGGGAAAAGTATATCTTATAGTTGGTGAAAATGGAGCTGGAAAAACCACTTTAATACAACTTTTAAGCCATTTGTATGAACCATATAGTGGAGAAATCAAGTTAAACAATATTCCAATCAACACCTTTAATGATACAGATTACAAAAGTCTTTTCAGTATTGTATTTCAGGATTTTAAATATTTTGCCTTTACTATTGCAGAAAACGTAGCATTAGATTCTTACGAAGCACAAGATAATACTTTGAATACAAAAATAAATATGGCACTTGATAAAGCTGGATTAAAGAAAAAGGTAGATTCACTTGCTAATGGAATCCATACTAATTTAGATAAGATATTTTATGAAGATGGTATTATACTTTCTGGAGGAGAAAACCAGAAACTTGCATTTGCCAGGGCAGTTTTCCATGATTCAAAAATACTAATACTTGATGAACCCTCCTCTGCATTAGACCCTATTGCTGAAGATGAATTATTGAAAGCCTTTCAAAAAATATCTGAAGATAAAATTGTTATTTATATCTCACATAGATTAAGTTCTGCAGTTTTAGCAGATAATATATTATTTCTAAAAAATGGAAAAATATGTGAATGTGGTTCACACAAAGAATTAATCCAGAAAAATGGTGATTATGCCAGTTACTACCATACCCAGGCAAAGTATTATACTGAATAATTTTTAAAATTTGTATAATTTAAAATATCAGAAAGGAGGTGATTACTATGAAAATTATAAGAAATGCTGCAAAAGTTAAAAAAAGACGTGATAAAAATGGTGCTGGCTGTGGCTGTGGCTGTAAGAATGGCACTGGCTGTGGCTGTACATCATCATTGTCTTTCAATAGTAAGAAAAAACCAAAGAAAAAAAATGGTGTTGGTTGTGGCTGCAGTTGTTAATAAATAAGACAAGAATATTGTCTTATTTGGAATTACAACAAAAATTTTTTACAGCTTTTTGAAATTTATCAAAAGTCCTCCAGCTAAATTTTAACTGGAGGGCTTTTTTATACACTATTGTATCAAAATGTTTTCTATTTATTTTCATAAAATATTACAATTAAATAATAAAACATAAATAATATTATTATATTTTTATTAATGAAACAAAATTCATTTACATTTTTTCTTAAATTTAATACATCTTAACCAGCATTTTTGTCTTATAATTATTGGTAAGAATATCTGATTTCCTGTTACATTTGTTTTAAATATTCCTCATACCCAATCCCGCCAAGCTTAGTATCTTTTGCAACTACCTGGTTTTTCAGTTCTTCTTTATAAACAGCAAGTTTCTCTCTAAGCTCTTTATCTGATATAGAAAGCATCTTTGCCGCAAGCAGGGCAGCATTGGCAGCGCCATCTATTGCCACAGTAGCTACAGGAATACCTGATGGCATCTGTACTATGGAATACAATGAATCAACACCACCTAATGCCTTTGTATGGATTGGCACACCTATTACAGGAAGGTTAAATAATGCGGCACACATACCAGGAAGATGGGCGGCACCACCTGCACCCGCAATTATTACTTCAATCCCTCTCTCTTCTGCTGACTTTGCATAATCTACAAACACATCTGGTTCCCTGTGTGCAGATATAACTTTCATTTCATATCCAATTCCAAACTCTTCAAGCATCTTAGCTGCTTTTCCCATAACTGGAAGGTCTGAATCGCTTCCCATTAAAATACTTACTTTAGACATATTTTATCCTCCATTTCACAGACATTTTGCCTGCATCTGTTAATCTAATGTGAACTACCCATTACCTAAAGGTAGTGGGCTTCTAAGATACTTATGCATCTATTTAAGAAGTGTAATATTTAAGTTTCCCACATGACTGCCCAGGCAATCCTTATTCTTACAGGCGTGTCCACTCCGCCTCTAATGTATAGAGCCTCAAGGCTCATAGCATTACTTTTACGTATGATATTTAATATACCATTAATATCTGCATTAAAAGAACCGTCAACTTCTTTTAGTATCTGCTGTGCCATATTGGAATTAAGAGCCTTATAATTAAGGCTGTCCTTTAGCAGGGTATAGTTTTTCCCATACTTCTGGAACTTACCTTCAATAAAGTAATACTGACGGACATTATATATATTTAGCCACATGGTATAATTCTTTAATTGAGTTGTAATCTTCTTTGGTCAAATGTTTTATCTGTTGTTTTACTGTAAGATACATGACATTTACCCCTTTCTATAGATTAAGGGATGGGGTTCCTATGTACCTATTGTAGCATGTATTTTACTATTTAACAACATTTTAGTAAAAAAGTACACCGTTTTTTAAACGGATGCCATTCATCCCACGGTCTAAAGACTGTTGGTTTTCTAGCTAAGATATTATAAAATCTGACAGAACATAATTACTTACATCAATTCCCCTGCCTGTCAGATAAATATTGCCATTGTCTGTATCTTCTGCCAGTAATCCGTTTTGTAAAAAATGTTTAATAACATCACCATACACTTTATCAATACTAATATTAAACCTCTCTACAAATTCTTTTCTTGATATCCCTTTGCACATCCTTAAACCAAGAAACATAAATTCTTCCATTTTAGCTTTAAGGGAAAGTTTCTCATAACTGCTGCCTATATTTTCTTCTATGCATCCTGCCATATCCATTCTGTTAAGAAGATTTCCAAATATCTGGATATACCTGTTATAGTTATCTGTACCTTTAAACCTGCAGCCACCAATATAAGAGGATGCTCCAAGCCCTGTACCCAGATAATCCCTGCCTGTCCAGTATGCTATATTGTGTATACACTCCCTGCCTGGCTTGCTGTAATTAGAGATTTCATATCTATTATAACCATATTCCTTTAATATTTCTTCTGTTATATAATACATAAGCCTGTCTGTATCCTCATCTGCTATATCAAGTTTCCCTTGTTCCTGCATATTATAAAATACAGTCCCTGGCTCTACAATAAGGCTGTATGCAGAAATATGTGCTGGTTCCAGTGAAAGCACTTTATATAATGTATCTTTGTAACTTCCAGCTGTTTGTCCTGGTATACCAGACATTATATCAATATTTATATTATCAAAACCAGCTTTCCGGAGCTTGTTATAACTTATCCTGAACTCATCATATGTATGTATACGCCCTAGGATTTCCAGTTCATTGTCCTGTGCAGACTGTAACCCAAGGCTTATCCTGTTTATGCCAGCCTCTTTGAATACCTGTATATGGCTGTCTGAAACTGTTCCAGGATTGGCTTCTATAGTAAACTCAGTATCTTCTCCTATATACGGTTTTAAAACTTGTACAATCCTTAAAAGCATTCCTGGACTAAGACATGTTGGCGTACCACCACCTATAAAAACAGACTGGAAGATAAAACTTCCTGGATACTGGTTATTTATAATCTCCTCCCACCCTGTTATCTCAGCCACAAGCGCATTTATATATTCTTCTTTTTGCTGTATGCTTGTACTAAATGACAAGAAATCACAATAATTACATTTCCTTACACAGAACGGAATATGTATATACAGTGATATCCCTACAGGTATGCCAGCTTTTCCATACTGCACGCTGTTACAGGAATACCACTGGCAGTCCTGCATTATATTTTCTACTATATTATTCTTCATCAAGCTTTAATACACTCATAAATGCCTGTTGTGGTATTTCAACGCTTCCAAACTGCCTCATACGTTTCTTTCCTTCTTTCTGTTTTTCAAGCAGCTTTCTCTTTCTGGATATATCACCACCATAGCATTTTGCAAGTACATCCTTTCTCATAGCCCTTACAGTCTCCCTTGCTATAACTTTACTGCCTATAGCTGCCTGTATAGGTATTTCAAAAAGCTGCCTTGGTATTTCATTCTTTAATTTCTCACACATTTTACGGCCACGCTCATATGCTGTATCTGCATGAAGAATAAAGGAAAGTGCATCTATCTCTTCTTTGTTTATAAGGATATCAAGCTTAACAAGCTTTGAAGGTGCATATCCTTTCATATCATAATCCAATGAGGCATATCCTCTTGAGCGTGATTTCAGTGCATCAAAGAAATCATATATTATTTCATTTAATGGAAGTTCATATTTTAAGAGTGCACGTGACTCTTCCATATATTCCATTCCTATATATACACCCCTTCTCTCCTGGCAAAGTGTCATAATAGCGCCCACAAATTCTTTTGTCACCATAATTTCAGCTGAAACTACAGGTTCTTCCATATGCTCAATTTCTGAAGGGTCAGGCAGGTTTGAAGGGTTAGTTACTTCTACCATCTCACCATTAGTCTTGTATACATGGTATATAACACTTGGTGCAGTAGTAACTATATCCAGGCTGTACTCCCTCTCAATCCTTTCTTGTATTATTTCAAGGTGCAGAAGGCCTAAAAAACCACATCTGAAACCAAATCCAAGTGCAATAGATGTTTCGGCTTCAAACTGCAGTGCTGCATCATTCAACTGCAGTTTTTCAAGTGCATCCCTTAAATCAGGATATTTAGCACCATCAGCAGGATATATCCCACAATATACCATAGGCTGTACTTTCTTATAACCTGGCAAGGCTTCCGCACAAGGGTTTTTAGCAAGGGTAACTGTATCTCCTACACGTGTATCCTGTACATTTTTAAGGCTTGCTGTAATGTAACCAACCATTCCTGCAGAAAGTTCTTCTGTTGGTATAAACTGCCCTGCACCAAAAATCCCCGTTTCCACAATATCAGCCTTTGCCCCTGTCGCCATCATAAGTATTTCGTCACCTTTTCTGGCGGAACCATCAAATATACGGCAAAATATTATAACCCCTTTATAAGCATCATATAAAGAATCAAATATCAGTGCCTTAAATGGCTTGTCCTCATCACCAGAAGGTGCTGGTATATTTGTAATAACCTGTTCAAGCACCTGTTCTATATTTGTACCCATCTTAGCAGATATAAGTGGTGCTTCCGAGGCATCAAGCCCTATTACATCTTCTATTTCAGCTTTTACACGCTCTGGCTCTGCACTTGGCAAGTCTATCTTATTAATAACAGGCAGTATCTCCAGGTTGTGGTCAATAGCAAGATAACAGTTAGCAAGTGTCTGTGCTTCTATACCCTGTGCCGCATCTACTATAAGTATAGCTCCTTCACATGCAGCAAGGCTTCTTGATACCTCATAGTTAAAATCGACATGCCCTGGTGTGTCAATAAGGTTAAATACATACTCTTCGCCATTCTGGGCTTTATATACTATACGCACTGTCTGTGCCTTAATAGTTATGCCCCTCTCCCTCTCAAGCTCCATATTGTCAAGCACTTGTGCCTGCATCTCACGGCTTGTAAGAAGCCCTGTCTTTTCAATAATCCTGTCAGCAAGTGTAGATTTTCCATGGTCTATATGGGCAATAATACAAAAGTTACGGATATGTGACTGTTCTATTTTTTCCATGTATTCCTCATTTCTGCGCCAGTTTTTTCTTACCTGCAAACCTATGCCAGGCGCAGGCACAGATTCACTAACATGTGGTAATTACTCCCAGTAAATTATCATAACATTATATTGGAATAATTGCAATTTGAGATATACATTTTACCATACAACAAATATATTACAAGATAGAACTGTACATTATTCCCCCGTTAAGACCTGGTCCAGCACTTTTGCAAGCGGGTCCATCGCATTTTTAGCCTCTTGTAATGTATTATTTTCATTGCCAAGTTCTATAAGCAGGTATCTTTCACGCAAATGCATATTATAACGGTATCCCTTTAAATAAACCGGTCTTGCAAAATCAGGATAATTCTCCATACATTTCAGTTTCATCTGTAAACTAAATGCAAGGTTTGACTGCAGGTTTTTATTGTAAAGGTAATCTATATTTCCTGATGCATTTCTTGAAAGCCCGTTGAAAAACATAACCTGTGCTGTCCTCTTGCCATCTATTGTAGTAAGCCTTTGTACCGAATTACCTACGCCATCCCTGTGCAGGTCTATAACTACCTGTATAGATGGGTATTCTTCCAAAGTTTTTGATATACTCTCTGCCGCTTTATTATATGCTTTGCTTCTGTCAATACTTCCATTTATCTTATCATACTCTGTTGTATCATGTATAACATTATAACCATACTTTTCTCTTAACAGATATGCAAGCCTGCTGCCTACCCCTATAATTGACTCCTGCTTTCTTCCTTTTTTACTGTCTATAAATGCTTCTGAACCACCATGTGTATGGAAAATTAAAATCTGTGGTTCCTGGCTCTTTTTTAAAGTTACATCTTTTGAAAGCAGTTTTCCAACATTAAATATTGAATTATCTATAGACGTTGATGAGTCTGTTATATAAAAATTCTTCAAAAGATATGGACGGCTTTTACTTTTCTTAAGTTTTTCTATACTGAGCAGGTTATTTTTTATCTGTGTTGCAAAAACCTCATCTGCATCACCAGTTTCACTTCCAAGACTGCTATCAGATGAGGGTTCTTCAATATATGTTTCACCAGCGGCGTTCATGCTGCCATCATGGTCTGTACCACCACTTTCTTCTGTACCTTTAACTGTTATCTCCCCACTTTTTACCTTTTCATTTTCAGCGAGCATATTATTATAGTCTTTTTCCTCCTCAAGCATCTCTGCAACCTGCATATCAGAGTTTTCAAAAAGCCTTCTTGTAACCGCCATATCACTTCCAGCACCACTCCAGAAATAATTCCTGCTTCTGTAACCTGGATAGACTGATGCAAGGCTTTCTGAGCCATTTATAGATTTCCTGTCAATATTCTCAATATTTTCTACAAGATATGTCATAAATGGGCATGCCTCAAAAATAACTTTCCACTGGAATGATGCATATTTGTCATGCCCTGTTAATTCTACAATGCCTATGTTGGACATACCCGCATCTACGATATAATCTATAAACATATCTTGTATACCTTCTATCATACCTTTTTTATCTTTAGTATGGATACCTGTCCACATAGTTATCACAATTATTATGCATATACATAATATTCCAAGTTTAAATTTATTCTTTTTCTCCATAATAAGCCTCTCCCCGTTTTATATCATAGATATGAGGCTTACTGTGTTTCTATTCATATTAATTTTATGAGACCAGCCTAATTTTCAAAAAAACTGTTTATCCCTCTTGATACAAGTTTTCCAATCCAGCGCACCTGTTCATCAATATCTTTTGGCGTTACAAAAAGGTTTTTTGTACTGTTGCCAGCAATGCTTTCAAGGAAAATTTGTATCTCATTATCAGAAAATCCCTGTTTACTGAGAGTTTCCTCCATGCATCCGCTCACTATAACTGCCGCATCAACTACTGTAGGGACTCCTATCGCAATAACAGGTACATTCATTGTTTCCTCATTAATTTTATGCCTGTTATTTCCAATGCCTGCTCCTGGGGAAATACCTGTATCTGTTATCTGTATTGTCCTGCACAGCCTTCCTATGCTTCTTGAAGCAAGTGCATCGATAGCTAATATAAAATCAGGCTTTATATTTTCTACAAGCCCACACAGCACTTCATAGGTATCCATGCCTGTCTGTGCCATTACACCAGGTGTTATTGCACAGACCACCTTATTATTGCCAAGTATTTCACTTCCAAATTCACACACCATATGCCTGTTTACCATAATCTTCTCCATTACAACCGGACCTAATGCATCAGGAGTTGCAAACCTGTTGCCAAGCCCTACAGCCATATATGTTTCTGTTTTCTTTTCCCCTTTATTATCTTCAGCCGCTGGCTCTGTATCTGTTTTCCTGCCGCTGTTTGTCATATCTGTAATTATATCACAGATTTCTTTTATAACCTTATCTTCAAACTTTTTTGTATCTTTGTCATCCATATACATACTTTTATCTGTAAATTCTATTGTTACATAATTACCAGCAGGCTTACCCATAAGCTCTGCTCCTTTTTCATTTAATATATTTACTGTGCTGACCCTGATACGTCCTTTCTGTAGAAGCTTATCATTTAAAACTACACCTTCAATCTCTACATTGTCTTCTGGAAAACTCTCCCTGGTTTCTATTGCCAGGTCTGTCCTGTTCAATTCCATCTGGATTAATCCCCTTCCTTAATATAATAATAACATTATCTGTAGTTTTACTATTATAATTCCTGTATATAAACACAGTAACTGGCTTATAATATAAATTTTACATTTTTTTCAAAAATATATTGACACATTCAATCATTTCATCTATGATATATAGGTATGTTTTCATCAAAGTGCCCGTGTCCGGTTTGATGAAACAAAAAATCCAAAACTGGGGAGGTGTAAAGAATGGCTAACATTAAATCAGCAAAGAAAAGAATTTTAGTTGAGCGCAGAAATGCAGAGAGAAATAAAGCTATCAGATCCAGGGTTAAAACAGCTGTTAAGCGTGTTAACGCTGCTATAGCTGCTAATGATAAAGATGCCGCTGGAAAGGCGCTGGTTACAGCTGTTAAAGAAATTGACAAAGCTGCTGGTAAGGGTGTATTCCACAGGAAGACAGCTTCAAGAAAAGTTTCCCGCTTAACAATAGCAGTAAATAAAATCGCATAATCATTTAACTTTTTATAAGAAAAACTGCCTTCCGGTGTGGGCAGTTTTTCTATTATTTAAGTTAAATTATACTTTAAACGGTATT
>VSNJ01000314.1 GCA_009774235.1 Lachnospiraceae bacterium | reverse complement strand
AACATATACTTTCAATTTAATAAAGATTTACAAAAGCAGATATCAGGACAAATGCATGAATGAACAAATTATAAATATTGCCATAATTTATTAAATAAATCAGCTCCAGAGGGGATATTTACACAGAATAATTGTTACAACAGGCTGAATACATTGAAGATGTACCACAAGAAAAGAAAGCATAGTATAAACTTAAACATATTAATCCTATTTATTCATTGAGCTTTTTGTATTAATCATCTTTATTTTCTTTATCAATACTTTTTGCATACTGTAAAAGCCGCTTTATCACGTCTTTACTTGACAAACTATGTTCATCAGCTATTTCAACAATTTTATTGTAAATATCTATATCATCATTTTCAAAAACCAGTTCTATTTTTTTCTCTTGTTTACCTGCAATATGCTCATAATGTTCTGGAAATGCATAATAACATGATTTACAAAACTCCACATCCCTAATTTTCCAATTTTCACAATGTTCGCATGCCCATGACTTATCTCTATTCGCTGATGGTGATAAAAGCATAAAACAATCAAGATTATTCATATCATAAGGATCTCCACCAATTTCATATGGAATCCTGTGGTCTGGCTGTAAAAGCCTCGATGGATATTCCTCCCCATAAAGATAACATCTGCATCCATACCTATCTATTAAAGCTTTTTTCAGCTGCCCATTCAGTTGTGTACGTCCACCAGTTCTTGCTAACTTATTACTTCTCTTAGCCTCTTCCCAATCTCCAAATTTATATGCTGCTATACTTTTTCCATTTCTGTCTTTTACCTTAAAAGTAATTAATGGTATACCCATTTCCCTTACATCTCTTGCTGCTCTGGGAGCATGTTCATAACCTCCATCTTTCAAGTCTTGAGTACTACAAAAACCTTGTTCTAAAATCTTATCAATAACAAATCTTGCCCTTTTCTTTGTAACTGAATTAAGTTTTTCTAAAAAATCGTCTGATAACATTTTTCCTCCTATGCCAAATTTAAAGATAACTGTATATATTTTTGTGCAACCTCATGTAGATTGCCACTTAAATATAACGATTCATATGTGGTCTCACTTTTTCCATTTAATGTTGCTTGGGCTGAAAGCCCTGCATTAACATACATATGTTTTAAATTTAAATATTGTGGCAATATTTGTCCAATTTTTCTATTACCAGTCATCCCATCATAGCTTACTATATAATCTATTCCTTTTTCACTAAGTTTTTCCAATACTCCAACAAACTCTTCAAACTGGACACCTTGAATATATCTGTTATCCCTAGTATTCTCTTTATTAGATGTTCCTTGGTATGGCGGATCTAAATAAACTAAATCGCCCTTTTCTGCTATATCTAACAAATCCTTATAGTCCATACTATAAAACATAGTTTTTCCCTTAAGTAACTCCGAAATTCTAAAAGCATTATATTCTATAACATTTGGTTTTGTTCCATATCTTCTTTTATCACATGACTGGTTCATCTGTCCATGTGCATTATAGCGTACTGCTCCTTTAACAACACGTGCTAATAAAAACAACATCCGTCCTGCATCACATTTCCCCTTATTAAACTCACTTCTTATTTTTAAAAAATAATCAATATTATTTTCATGTTCCGCAAACTGCCCTTGCCAAATTTCAGAATATTGTTTCACTAAAAGTGTTGGATCTTCTATACACAATTCTAACATTTGTATTAAAGGCTCATTTATATCATTTAGTATAAATGTTTCACATATCCCTTGATATGCTGCAAAGATAGACACCGCTCCAGTTCCTGCAAAAGGTTCTATAATTCTTTTTGTTGTTTCTGGAATAAATTTCACTATTTCAGGTGCCAAAATCCTTTTACTTCCTTGATATTGAACTAAATGTGGTACCTTTCCCATAATGTTTCTCCTCCTTAGATGATAAAAACACACTTTTATTGTAACACGTTTTCTTTATCTACACAATCGTTAACGTTTTTTTCTTCAATTAGTCTTTTGGACATAATGCAAAAAAACTGTTATAATCATATGGGAAAATATTCTGATATAAAGGCA
>VSNJ01000313.1 GCA_009774235.1 Lachnospiraceae bacterium | reverse complement strand
TTTGTTCCAGAGGGTATCGAACCTCCAACCAAAAGTATTATTTCATCTCCCGAATTACAGATTTATGTTAAGCATTTTGGGGAATCCAAAGATGATTGGGGATTAGTGGCAGAGGTTGGCAATAAGATTGTCGGTGCCGTTTGGGTTCGTATTATGAATGATTACGGACATATAGATGATGAAACGCCCTCTTTAGCAATCTCTCTTTATAAAGAATATCGGGGCTTTGGCATTGGAACGGCTATGATGAAAGAAATTCTTACCCTGCTCAAATCACATGGGTACAGCCGGGTTTCTCTTTCTGTTCAAAAAGCCAATTATGCGGCAAAGATGTATTTAAAGATTGGTTTTGAGATTGTAAAGGAGAACGAGGAAGAATATATACTGGTGTACTACCTATAACAAATTTATAAATAAATTGGAGAAAGAACATTTCATTTATGAGAATCCGACCGTATATACCAAAGAAAGATTACGAATATGTATTAAAATAGATTGATAACGAAAGAACCCATGCCTTTTGGTGTGCAAATCTCTTGCCATACCCCATGACACCAAAATCTTTCCATGATTTATTAGAGAAAAATGCAATGGACTGGACGGACAGTGCTCATGTCGCGACTGAAAACAACGGACAAACAGTAGGCTTTTTCTGTTATTCTGTCAATACAGCAGACAATATCGGCTTTCTCAAATTTGTCATCGTTGATAAAACAAAACGTGGAAAAGGTTATGGAAAAGAAATGCTGAATCTGGCTCTGCAATACGCTTTTCAGATAACCGGCGCAAAAGCGGTTCAACTGAATATTTTCAATGAAAACACATTAGCGAAGCAATGTTATGAAAAAGTCGGCTTTATTGAAAGAAAGATTGACAAAGATGTGTTTTCATATAAAGACGAGTTGTGGAGCAGATGTAACATGATAACATCAAAACAATCATTCTAATTTTCAGAAAGGACACATGATTATGGTATTAGGAGAACGGATAAAGAGAATACGCACGTTCCGGGGCTTGACACAGCGTGAACTGGGCTTAAAATTGGGATATGAGGAACGAAATGCTGATGTTCGTATCGCACAGTATGAATCCGGCTATCGTGTTCCCAAAAACAACACTTTAATGGAAATGGCAAAAATACTGAACGTCAATTACATCCATTTTATTGGTGTTACCCCCGGTTGCGCCGAAGATATTATGCTTACATTCCTTTGGCTTGATGAAGATGACCGCAGCACGATCCACTTATTTCAGCTTGTCCGCAATCCCGGCAAATGCAACGCTTCTGATGATAAATCGGTACGTTACTATGACAATGATGACTGGTCTGCTCATGCCCCGGTGGGTATGTGGCTAGAGTATGGATTAGTCAATGATTTCATGCGGGAGTGGTGTCTGCGGAAAGAGCAGTTGAAGAATGGGGAGATTTCCGAGGACGAATATTTTGAGTGGAAAATCAACTGGCCTGCTACAAGTAGTAGTGTTGATGAAAAAGGGAATGATAAGAAAAATAACAGCTATATGTGGAGGAAATAAAATGAATTTTAACGATATGCAAGCTCTATCATTCGAAATCAAAAATCTACATGATAAGGTAGAAATCTATTCAAAAAACAAAGATTATGTGTACACTGATGTTTATAAATCATGGATTGTTGAATATAACCATTTATTAGACAAATATAATGCACTCGCTAATCTCAACATTACCCATATGTCATTTAATACTCATGATTTGTCTTCTACACAAAAAACCGTCCGAAATACTACTATTGAATTCTTCTTAAACAATTTATCTAATTTAATAAGAAAATTAGAATCTGATATAGAAGCTAATCGCTTAAAAATGGCAGAAAAAAAGATTGCACCACATCAAATGCGTAAATGTTTTAAATTAGACATCAGTGGTTGTCCTATTAATCCTCAATATCAACGCAACAAAATTTTTATCGCCATGCCATTTTCCGCAGAATACTTAGATAACGTGAGTTCGATATAAAATAAAACAAAGGAGATAGTTTTAAATTTTAGTTCATTATGGCAATTTTTGACAAAT
>VSNJ01000312.1 GCA_009774235.1 Lachnospiraceae bacterium | reverse complement strand
GTGTTTACAGTATAAAGATAATGGAGGATTTTTTCTTGTAAAAGATTGTCCAGTGTAAGGAAGCATTCCTATGGATGAGTTAGTGCATTATAAATAAAGAATAAACGAAAAAATACAGATAGACCGGAATTATTCCTGCGTAGGCATAGTGAGGATGGGCAGGTTTGCTTGCGTCATCCGAGTGCCCACAAGGGTTGCAAAGCCAGCCCTTTTTGTATGGAGTGTAATTGCAGCGGTTAAAAAGTGCAGGATTTGACGGTCAGCGAGTATGCAGAAAAATAAAGTAAGATAACTTTAAGTACATGATTGTATTATTCATTACAGGTATGAGAAAGTAATCAATATAAGCATTAGACTTTTGTGGAAGGAGTTAGTAGAATAAATAGGTAGAAAAAATAAAAATTTCTTTGTCCCATACTTGACAGATACAGGTTTTCCAATATGGTGGGGAAAAGATTTAACGGATGTTTCATATAAAAGTGTACAGAAATGGGTAAAGTAAATCAAATAAATTAAAAATTCCAGCATATTTATGCTATTATGACATAGATATGCTGGTTTTATATTTATATATGTCTGGTTATCAAACCAGGTTTTTTAATAATTGTGTACCCTGTCTTATAATTTTCTGGTATCTTTTTGCATTTACACTTTTAAGCCATGCAATTTTTCCAGAAATCTCTTGTATTGTATGGTTAGATACGCAACCTCCAGAATCTTTTAATTTCTGTGCATTATGTATAGAAGCTTTTAGTATTTTAACCCATTTTTTAGGAACACCAATTTCTTCATTGTTAATTACAATACCAGTAATATACTGCCGGTTGTTTTTTCTTAATATATGGGTTTTTTCTTTTTTCATATGAAAGCCTTCTGCTTCTATAATCGTATTAATGCTGTTTAAAAATCTTCCTATGGCAAAATTACTTGTATCACCTGTATAGCTGAAACTCATATCATCTGCATATCTTGTATAAGTAATCCCATACTTTTTGCATAAACCATTGATACGTTTATCCATGCTTCTGCATATAATATTTGTAATCATAGGGCTTGCTGGAGAACCTTGTGGCAATATTCTGTCTGATGTCTTGATATATTTTATCTCTCCTTTGATTTCAAGCGGCATTCTTTCACAGTATGTACAGACCATAGCAAGTAGTGATGATATATAACCAGAGTAACCAAAGGACTGGTATAAGCCTCTTACACGTTCAAACGTAATAGTAGGGAAGAAGTTTTCCAAATCAATATTTATCAATAAACCAGGACTTGTGTTATGTGTTTTTGCACTTGTAAGGACAGACCTTGATTTAATAAAACCATGAGCCTGGCCAGAAATCTCTACATTTTGCAGGATTTGTTCTAATATTTGCCGCTGGGCTGTTTTTAATTGTGTTTTAGGTGCAGCTATATGACGTGTCCCACCACTTTTTTTAGGGATATCAAAACGGTAATAATTATCAAATGTAATAACATCCCTATGATATACCAGATAGCGTAAAGTGTTGTATTCTATCTGCAGGAATTTGGCAAGTTCTTTATCTGTTTCTATTATAGGCATATGGTTTTCTTTTAGTTTTTGTATATTTGTTTCTTTTTTTCCTAAAAGGCTTGAATATCCTTTGCCAATAAAAATAATATTTTCTGCTTTGCGTTTATTCCACGCTTCAGATTTTAACTGTTTTTGACGTTCTCTTTCTGCTTTTCTTTCAGCACGTCTGGCTATGGATTCTTTCATAATTTCCTGGGCAACAACGGAGCGGATTTTCTCATAATCCCATGTATCCTGGTATTGTTTTTTTAAATGAGAAAGTTTTTTTTCAATCTCTTCTCTTTCATGGCAGGCATCCGATATTTTTTCAGAAAGTTTTTGAAATTCATCCAACAGTTTTTTTCTGTTTTCAAAGTCTTGTTCTGACTCGTTTTGCTGGCGTTCATATGGTGTTGGCAGGTTGCTGGGCCAAAACCCGTATTCCTGCATTTTAAGAAAGGTAAATTCTTTTTTACCCATATTATTTACCAGTTCTCTATATCCGGCTCTTGTATCCATTATAATAACA
>VSNJ01000311.1 GCA_009774235.1 Lachnospiraceae bacterium | reverse complement strand
CCACAGGAAGACAGCTTCAAGAAAAGTTTCCCGCTTAACAATAGCACTAAATAAAATCGCATAATCATTTAAATTTTTATAAGAAAAACTGCCTTCCGGTGTGGGCAGTTTTTCTATTATTTAAGTTAAATTATACTTTAAACGGTATTTCCTTGGTGTTAAATCTGTCCTTTCACGGAAAAGCTTTGTAAAATGGCTCTGTGATGAAAAACATAATGTATTTGATATAACAGAATATGGATATTTTGTATTTTCAACATATTAGCAGCTGTATCAAGCCTTGCTGACTGTATAAAAACATGGATTGTAATTCCTGTTTCTTTCTTAAAAAGAGTTGACAAATAGCTTGGATTAAACCCCATATAAGCTAGTGAAAATGTCATACCAGACAGCCAGGGTACAGAAACTTCCCTGGAGAATTTTACACACTGTAAGGGCAACAGGCTCAAACAACAATGAACGCTGGCTTATGATGCCTGGTAAATTTAATTATATTGATTCAGTGTTCAATGAAAAAAACAAATTCCCACTTCCAAAAGATACTGTTAAAGACAGGCTTATTGTATCAATACACTACTATACCATTTTATAATTGTTCCAGTCTTAACAGTATAAATATTAAAAGCAATAAACTTAAATCTGTTGGAAATAATGCTATAAAAGGAATTAAAAACAATGCATCAATAAAATGTTATAAAGGTAAAAAAACAGCATATAAAAAATTATTCAGCCCAAAAACAGGTTATAAAGACACTATGAAACTTAAATAATAAATATCTCATATAAATACAGGGAATTATTGTAAACTTATAGACAAACCACCTTCTTCAAGTATATAATTGTATCAGTAAATTACATACTTGCAGTAGATAAACTTTTATAAAAGAGGTGGCAAATGAAAAAAGAGAATTATTTAAAATGGGATGAATACTTTATGGGAATTGCACTGTTGTCTGCTGAACGGAGCAAAGACCCAAATACAAGCGTAGGTGCATGTATAGTAAGTGAAAATAATAAAATCCTTTCACTTGGTTATAATGGCATGCCTGTTGGATGCCCAGATGATGATTTTCCTTGGGAACGTACCGCTGGCAGTCCGCTTGATGAAAAATATCTTTATGTATGCCATGCTGAACTAAATGCTATTTTAAATTATACAGGTACTAATATGCACAATGCAAAAATATATACAACTCTTTTTCCATGTAACGAGTGTACTAAAGCACTTATCCAGTCTGGTATACATGAAGTAATATACCTTTCTGATAAGTATGCAGATACCCCGTCTGTAATAGCAGCTAAACGCATGATGAAATCTGCCGGTATTTCATTCAGGGCATATAAACATATTAACAGGGATATTGTATTAAAATTGTAAATTAAATACTTCACAGGTTATGCTGCTCTGGCAATTCCAAAATTTTACCCCACAAAAGCCATGTTGCAAACACAGCTTTGCCACATTGTGCTTGGATGGATACGCAGTGGTGCATAAAGCCCCAAATGCTTAATAGAAATAAATATTTCTATTAAGCATTAAAAACGAGGCTTAAGCACCAGCGTATCCATAACAGCTGCCTTTGGGTAAAATATTTGGAATTTGCCAGAGTAATATAGTCTTTGTATAAATTTAATTTTCAAACACCTATAAATCCATGATTTATTAGGTTCTGCAAATTCTATTAATACAATGTCCATATCTTTATCTTTAAATAACGCTTACAATCTGCCTGTAATTTTAACTGTTCATCATTGCAAATACCTTTTGTGCGTATTTCTTCGTTCCTGCTATTCTTACAGCACATCTTGGTTTTATATGTTTAAAAGCTCCTTTTCCAATACTTTTAACTTTTTTACTTTTTATCTTAATATTACCAAGTTTTTTGTTTTTATAAAAAGCTTTCTTTCCAATACTTTTTATATTTTTACCAATAACAGCCTTTTTTAATAATTTACACTTTATAAAAGCACCTTTAGCTATTGATACTACCTTATACTCATAACCATTAATCTTTATAAAAGAACGAATTTTAATACCTTTTATTTTCTTGCCTGCTTTTATACATGTAACGGTTGTTAATTTATTA
>VSNJ01000310.1 GCA_009774235.1 Lachnospiraceae bacterium | reverse complement strand
ATTATCCTTATTATAAGAGGATTCATCAGCAACAACTGCCTCATATTCTTCCTGTGCATAAGTTATATTCTCAAGCTTTGCCATGCCTTGTGCTGCCAGTCTTTCCTTTACAGTATCCTTTGCAAGTTCCTCAAGGTCGCTTTCCCTGAATTCATCTTCTGAGCCATATCCAAATGACTGGAACACCTCATCTTTTGAGCAGCCATACAGTTCTGCCATATCATAATATCCCTGTAATACTTCATCCCTTGCAGATTCCATCATACTTTCAGGATATTCCTTTACCTTACATATACTAAGCAGCTCCGTCCAGGCAAATTCTGCTTTATCAGCTTCATTTTCCTTTAAAAGCTTATTTTTTAAGTAATCATTATATTCATCCACCGTATTATAATCTGATATTGACTGTACAAAATCATTATTATACTCTGGCACAATAGGATCACCACATATGTATTCAATCCTTACCTTATACAACAAATCATTGCCGTCTATTAACTTATCACCAAATGTACCTTTTGGTATTGATAATGTAAATTCTGCTGTACTGCCTGTTTTAGTACCAATTAATGCTTCTTCAAAACCATCAAGCCACTCACCTGAGCCAACATATACATAATCCATGGTACATGCATCATCTGCCCTTTTACCATCTACATAACCAGTTATATCTGCATAAACCATATCACCATCTGCAACTGTCCCCTCAAGCTGTTCATAAATTGTATTCTGTTCCCTTAAATCATCAATTTCCATTTCTATATCTTCTTTTGTAACGCCAATAGAAACATCCAATGACTTATAATCACCTATATCTATATAGTCAAGTACATTTTCTTCAGTAACTTCCTTCTTGTCAATACTTTTTTTAATTGATGGTATGCCAAGACCTATGCCTATACCAGCTGCAAATAAAACAACACATATAACAACAGCTAAAATAATATTTTTCTTATTCTTCATAATGTCCTCCATGCCGCATTCCCGGCTTAAATAATTATAAAATAGTTAAAAGCTGGTACATAATCTCCACTTATCCCATATCAGGAAAGTAGCAGTGCAGTAACTTCCTGGACAGTGTTTAATATATAATCTGCACCAGCATCTTCAAGCTCACCTTTATCCGCAAACCCGTAATAAACTCCTGCTGATGCTATTCCACACTGCCTGGCAGCAATTATATCATGTTCCCTGTCTCCTATCATTATTATATTAGATTTATCAGAGGAAGACAAACCTAATCTTAAAAAACACTCCTCAATAACTGCATGTTTGCTATTTCTGCTGCCATCAAGTGTACTGCCTGTGATTTCATTAAAATACCCTGCCAGTTTAAAATGTTCCAATATTCTTATAGCATACTCTTCTGGCTTAGATGTGGCAATAGTAATAATTTTTCCATTTTCTTTTAATTTTTTCAACATATCCTCAATACCATTATAAGGGATATTCTCAAAAAGCCCTGTTACACTGTATTTTTCACGGTATATGGCGGTTGCTTCCACAGCTTCTTCATATGAAAGACCTGTAATCTCCTGGAATCCGTTAATAAGAGGCGGACCTATAAATTTAAAAAGTTCTTCTCTCACAGGTACAACATGTCCCATAGAAACAAGAGAATACTCTATACAATTCAAAATCCCTTCACTTGAATCTGTAATAGTACCATCTAAATCAAAAAATATATATTTCCATGACATAATATGTCTCCTTTTCATATATAATAATTATAAAATGCCATCTATATAAATGGAAGTTATCCAGCCTGGTATACAAATATTGTATACACAGCCAGATGTTTACTGCCAGCCATCAATGATTTATATACATATATTTTTCTTGTAAAAAACAAAAAGAGCCCGGGAAGGCTCTTTTTGTCGGATAACTTGCGTTACCCAGCGTATAATAGGGTGGGAGTAGAAAGTTTTCACTTTCTATTAACCATATTAAAGGTTAATTATGTCTAAATTATGTCCAAATTGTTAATAATGCGTTCATATTTTAATTTTTTTCATCCGTTTTATAAAATGTATACCATTAATATCTATTATAAAACATTATATCCTTAATACATAAAAAATACATGTAAATATATTACATAAAAC
>VSNJ01000031.1 GCA_009774235.1 Lachnospiraceae bacterium | reverse complement strand
GGTAATTTTTTTAATTGTCAGTTAAATTATACCATAGAACCTTGCTTATGGATTTTTATTTTGTCGAACTCACGTTAGATAGCTATAATTATGGTATTGTTCCTGCGTTAAATGCTTTAGGCTATGAACATTATAAGGCAGATAACGAAATCACTAATAAAGATATAATGTGTAAAATTTGTCAACAGATACAAGCCTGCAAAATGGCAATCATAAACATATCAGGACTTAATCCTAATGTTATGTTGGAACAAGGTTTAGTATATGGATTAGGAAAGCCCGTTATCATAATCAAAGATAAAAACACCAACGCAATAAGCGACTTAGGAAGTATAGAATACATAGAATATAGCCATGTCGGAGATTTAAGAGACAAATTATTAAAAGCCTTGGATTAATAAAGGCTTGCTATTATATAGGTATCAAAAAGGTATCACGCCCCATCTCAAAAGCCGGAAAATCCGCTGTTTATGCGGCTTCCCAGCTTTCTGTTTACTATTCGAACTCGATAGTTCATACTATATCTTGTGTCCATATGATTATAATACACATCATTTCGTATAGAAATTCCAGATGTTATATACATTATAATCATTTATCCAACTTTTTGCAAGAAAATTGCAAGAATAAATTAAACTTTTATACCGGCTACAAGTTGGCAATCCCTCTTACTTTTTTAATTACCAAACCAGTTCCAATCAAACGCTTCTCCATTTCAACTTTTCCATCAAAGCGTTCACTTTCTCCATACATCTGTATTATTTCTTCCAGAAAATTGTAAAATTCAACTACAATTCGTTTTCGTCATTCTCTTTTGAATGAATGAAGTTTATACACTGAGGCGAAATAAAATTATTATCTCAATAAACAGCATCTTCTCAAAACAGAAAAATCATTTTAATATCTCATCCAATTCTTTTCCCATCTTTAGTAAATAATCTCCTCTTTCCTGATAAACCATTGTTAAATAATCTTCCTCGTCTGCATAATTAACGAAATGCAACACATCATTAACTTTCATATCGGGAAGTTCCTTATACAGCTTATTATCATTAAAACTTTGCACTGCATCCCGAAACAATGTTATTGGATCATTATAAAACTTTTCAATATATTTGATAATCTTTTTATGGTAATTCTCCTCAATGGAATTAACATATGCTATATATCCCCTAATCAACTCATTATCTGAATAATCTCCTGTAATAATCTGATAATGTATCATAGCACGAATATTTTTCTTTATATGTTTTGATGCTTTTAACAAGCCATCATTTACAGTAACTCCAAGAATTTTTTTATGAACTTTTGGAGTCATAAACTGTGTCTTCTTTTCGTTTAACAAAAACCCTTCATCTTCAACAATTTTTTTAATCATTCCATAAACATTTCTTAAACTATCTCTATTATCACATGAAAAGGTTAAATCATCTGCATATCTTGTAAAAGTAATTTCTCGTTTATTGCAATACCCCGCTATCCTCTTATCCATCCTATAACATACTAAATTTGCCAAATAAGGTGATGTAACTGCCCCTTGTGGTAACCTTTTATGTAAAGTGCATATATTCGATAATAAATTTGCTGCATAAGAATTATATCCCAATTGCAAAAATTGCTTAAAAATTCTCTCTTTGCTTATTGATGGATAAAAATTTTTCAAATCCATTTTCAAAATATACAAATTATTTCTATGTCTTTCTGCACATCTGACCAATGGAGACCCCTTTTCTCCTCTTTTAAAGCCATAACTATATTGGGAAACTCTTACCTTATACAATATATTTTCCAGTACCCATCTCTGCATTAGTTTTAAAGATACACATGGGGCTGCAATATCTCTAGTAGTACCATCCTTTTTAGGAATGCTAAACTCTTTATATCTTCCTTCCGCATCTTCTTTTGTTAAATAGTATACTAATTTTTCTGTAAGTCGTACTTTTTCATCCAATGTTTCAACATCACTAAAAACTGGCAACTGTAAAGATTCCAATATCATACTTTTATTATATTTATTCAAAATTGTTAACACCACCTTTACCTGAAATGTTTTGTGTCAACACGAGGTGGGAATTCAACTGTCGTTGGATTTCCGCATCGTGTTGATCAACTACGTCAATGTTAATTAACTCAAGAAGACGAACCATCTCCTATAGACTTCAACATAATTTATGTATCCGCAACGTTCTAAAGATGGTATTAACAATATTGAGCTTGAAGAATTTTCATTCTTATCTTATTAACTGCATGATCTCTCTCTGCAACATTTACATCATTTAACAATGTTTTTGCACGAAAATATCCCTTTGCAGTTAGCTGATAAAAATTTTCTCCATTTTCAAATAATTTGAGAAGCATTCCTTCTTTATGCAGTCTCTTTAGGGCTGCTGTATATAATACTTCAAAACTATCTGCCCTGAAATTTCTTTCAAAATAAATTTCTCGGACAATCGTTGGCATATGTTTAACATCTATCTTATTATCAAAATACAACAATAACAGTATAAAATAAAATTGACCAGATATCAAGTTTATATCCTTAGTTTTCGGAGCATATTTATGATATTTTTTATTGCGATAAAACCAATACTTTTTATCTATATATCGATTAACTTCTCGTATCAACTCTTCCATATCATCATTAAAATAAATTACATTTTCTTTATTATGCAATTCAACATGCTGTACTGGTCCCTGTCTAATAAAACTTTTAGCCTTTTTATATTTCTTTTGTATTAACACAACAACTTTGTTAAGTGTACTTTCATTGTTTACAAATGCACCAAGTTCAGCAAATGATCCAGGACTTTCACATACTATCAAAATTAGATCACTATTATCCGCCAAAAAGCTTTCCAAAGCAAGCAAATCATATTTTTTTCTATTTAGAAACTCCATAAACATATCTTCTGGATAAAAAATTGAGATTTTCTTATTTTTTTCAAGCTGTTCTCGCAGTTGATCTCTCTTTGATATATTTGTTCTACCACTTGCTCCTCCGCATAAAAATATATCTATATTACTTAATTCAATATGTAAATATATTTCTTCATATATCTGCTTAGCCATTAATACATCCATTCTAATTCCCTCATTTATATTTGTGTTCCTGTCAAATTCTGTATAGCATTTTATTCCATACTTTAAAGCTCTTTATCAATCGTCTGGTATCTATAAAAAGTTCTTCATTTTCCAACCAACATCAAACCAATCATCAAATCGACTTTTTTCTTTTTCATTTTGGTTTAATGTCGCAAATAGCTTAATTACAAGCTTTTTTAAACCACACATTTCCGTTATCAAACCAATTATTAAACCAATTTCAAACCAATTTCCTCACTGAATTACTCTTTTTCATTATCATGAACCAAAATCCAGTTCGATATTTTTTTATTATCAGAATCCGTGGTAATAATACCCTTTCTTTTAAGTGCCGTAAGCAAAGTTAAGACTTTTCGATCCTTCTGACTGGTCGAAAGCGTATCTGGAAACTTATCAATTAGTAACTCACGCATTGCTGCCCGATTTGCCTTTCCAAATTCCCGTAGATAATTAACTATCATATCCTGATAGTATTTATCATTAAATGCTTTATTTTTAATATATTGTACCTTATCCTCCTCTGTTTTTGCAAGAGGAGCTGCCAAATATAAGTTATTTACCCGTCCTTCGACTAATTTATGTTTTCTCAAATGAGATGCTGCCTCTTTAGAAATAGGTTTTCCCTTTTGTACCTGATCTAATAAATAAACAATAACTAAATTCAGATCCTCATTATCATGGAGCAGATAAGTAAACTGCTCATTAATCTCTTTGCCATAAATCGATACTTCAACCCGTTCTTTTGATGCAATATCATAATCTGGCAAAGGGAAAAATTTCTCTCGTTGGATATGAAATACCCGTCGAATCCCTGTTGTTTCTGTATCAATCATTTTAAACATAACCATCGCTTCCGCTAAAAGCTGATTGCGATAGAACGGAGACGTGTAAGCTGGATTCAAAATAGGCTCTATGCTTTCCGGAATAAAACTGCCCGGATTTGTAAGAACCAGCTTGTCTTCAAATTCATTAATATAAATTCGCCCACCCAAACTATAATCAGAATGTGCAATACAATTATTAAGCAATTCCCTCAATACCCATGTATCATATTGCTTTGTTTCCATAGGAAACAGTGTCATTTGGTTCGGCATATATCTATAAGTAAGGTTTCGAATATTTTTCAATATTCTGTCACTGAGTGTAATAAAAGGTATCTTGTATATTTCATAGTCCTTTACCATCTCTTTTGAATCGTAAATACGCCATGAAGCTTCCGGTACACTTTCAAATAAATAATCATATGCTGCATTCCCCAAAAGAAGCATTGCTGCGTTAGTAATCTTACCATCTATAATCAACTTTCTTCTCTCAAGAAACTCTTCATCTGACATTTTATCTACTTCATTAGATATATGTGAATCATCCATCTTTTCCTTATACTTCTCTCTTGCAACAGCAATGGCTTCCTTGTCCAAATGCTCTATAGTTGCATTAGCCACAAATCTTTTTGACCAGTCCAATCTTACCTGACGACGAATCCGCTCTCTTTTTTCTTCGGATAATGGTACCAGAGATTCTCCATCTCGAGCATATTCCTGATTTTGCCAGCCCGTCGGAATGGCAGTAATTGCGGCTGGTATTTGAAACATTACCACCCTCTTTTCTTCTCCATCAACAATCGGAAAAACCTCATAAATATCAATAAATGACATACCTCCGGTTGTGCCTGAACCAATTTCATGCTTTAAGGTATCTAACCCTTTGCTATTTCTATAGCCTGTCCCGACAATTTTTCTTTCTTTATTGTTTACACCAAACACAAGCCAACCATGTTGTAAGCCTCGCAGATTAGCTTCATTGCTCAATGCTGAGAAATACCGTCCAATTTTATCCCTATCATAATCCTTTCCAGCCTCTTTAAACTCAATCACTTCATTTTCCCAATTATCAATCAAACCATAAAGTGTGAGTATCATTTCTTCTTTTTTCGATTTATTAAATGACATAATATCCATATTTGGCACTCCTCATTTACAATATTTAGAAGACAGTAATCCTTTTTCATTTCCTCCATTCATGCCAGTATCCACTTCTCTTAATTCTTAATTTCTATACCCTACTACATAAAATATCTAAAATCGTATGGTTTATCATAAACCACCAAATCTTGCTTAGCTACTCGTGATAATATTTTAGCAAAATCTAATGTTACTGGCAATATTTTATATAGTCCGTCTCCACTATTCCAATTCATTTTGGGCAACATTAATATTTCATTCACTAATTCTTCTGCTGTGGATTTCCCCATAAATCTTCTTACTAACAATGGTGCCGGAATACCTCTTCCGTTTTTATAATAATTCATACGTTTCTTTACTATATTCCATATCTGCCTAATATCGTGACCTCCACAAAATGACTCTTTCATATTAAACAGCATATCCAAAGACCAATTTATAGATTTTAGATACAACTCTATTGCATGGTTTGCCGAAAACAGCATTGGAAAAACCACAATATCCGCCTTTTTATCTACATTATCCTGCAAACAATCCTGTGCAAGCATTATCACTGCCTTCATATATCCATCGGCAATAATTATCATATCTTGAATCGGTTGATGTTGTCTGGTTTTCCAATTCATATATGCTATTTTATCTATATCCGAATTATATGAAAAAATCTTTTCCACCTACTTTTCAATACTATAAATATAAATTTCTAAAGTGCCTAAAATCTATAAAATATCAACCAAATATCTTCCATCAATTAGTGAAAATAACACTTTCGATGGAAACAATCTTTCACCCATATTGGCAAATCCTACAACAGTCATAGTCCAATCACCGTACTCATCTGGTAGTCTATAACACTTTGGATGTTCATTCTCCAAAATGGTCACCAACGAGGTTCCATTCCGTGAAAATCCCACCGAAAAAACATAAAATTCATTCTGTCCACTATGTAATGGCAAGATAGGCTGCTTATTAATATCCTTATAAACCATTGCACCTCTTTGATTATAAAAAAATCTTTGCCATCATTTGCAATAGGATCAATCGGTAATTTGTTTCCCATAATTTTATAACGCTCGCTCAGTCTTTCGCAGACAAAGGCATTATAATACTCTGGTTGCATTTCAAGCTTACTACTGCAAATTTCTTCCGCATCAGAAAAATGATTCATAAATTGAAGAAGTGCTACAAAAGCCACCAAATCATCTGAATAAATACCAGCATAAGATTTGTACCAATGATCATTATTCCCACATATTATTTGATACAATTTTTTATACAAATCAAGTTGCTTTTGATTCAATGCAAACCAACCAGAACCCAAAAGAGTTTTCTTTATTTTCCCGTCTTTATAATCTCCATTTAATGATATCTTCAATGACTGCATCAATCGAGATATTAACCCTATAAGCATGTCTGCCATTCTAAGCCCCACATATTCTCTGGAGTCTTCCTCAGTAACATTTTGAAGTCCTTCATTTATTGCAGCATTCAATGTATGTTCTTCTTCTCCTTCTCGATCAATCATCAGCCTATAATTAACAATATTCATCTCTGTCAACAGCTTCTGAAATCCATCAAACGGTGCAAAATATGCCCAATCTAATGTTTCCGGCATCTCTGTGTCATCAAGCAGAATAAGTATTTCTTCAAATGCTTGATTCTCATGCTCTTTCAAAATACTATTAGCCTGATTTTTAATAATCCTATCTTCTAAAAAAGACCGTAATTCATTAACAAATATTTGCGGTTCTTTGTAAATTGCTTCTATAACATTTTGTGGTCGATATACATTAACAGCCTTAATAATTGCGTATTTCATATAATCAATATCCACAAACATAGAATTATGATAATTTACAAATAACTGGCTAATAACATATTCTATTTTGCTGAACACAGAGAAAAAAATAATTATTTTCTCATCAAACAGTGATACAAGATCTTCATAGAATTCAATAGTATGATTATTAAGAGAAGCAAGCCCAAACCTAAAATCCTTTGTTTTCATAGTCTGGCTCTTTAGCTCCCCGTCTTTTTTTCTATAATCATACTTCGCTTCAAAAGCAAGATATCTGTCAGAAATACATTCATTTTCTTTCGCTTTCCAACCCACAATTCCAGTTATAAAATTATCACAATAATTATTAGCAGTAACAGTCTGCAAATTAATCTTTCTGCTATGCTCTGTTTCATCATAGAAAAAGACATACTTCATATTCAGCACCTCCCTACTGATTATGGTTATGAATTTCCATAAGGTATCGAATCCTCAGCAACCATCATCACTTTGCTCTCCGTCTCATATTGATAACTCTTCGCAGAAACAGATGTTTCATTTCTTAAATTACCTGTTTCTGAATATTCCTCAAAATTCTCCACCTGCTCCATAACCTTATTAAATACTTTCGGACTATATTGCGGTGGATATCCATTCTTAATCAGGCATATTTTAATGTCCAGCTTTAATTGATTTCTTACATTCTGATTATTAAGCCAATCTGCAAACGAAGACTTTGTATCAATAATCTCCTTTACCTTTTTAGCTAAGACTTTACACTTGTCATTAATAACAACGCCGTCTACTTCTTTATCTATTCCGTACTCAAATTCATATTGGTCACGCAATGAAATCAAAATATCATAGAATGCTTTTTCTTCAAAAGTCAAACCAATCTTACGGAAACTTTCTCTATCCTCCTTCATTTGACGAAGGATTGCTAATGCTTGTTCTGTTGCAAACTTTATAATATCCTCAGAGGCCTGCTCCTGTGCCTCTCCTGCTTCTTCTGCAGTAAGATGTTTACGCCTTTCATGATATTCAGCAATAGTCTTTTCCAACATTTCTTGAAATGACTTCGCAGCTAACTGATTCACTTTTCCATATTCCTTAATCTGCTTACGAATCATTTTTACAAGAAGTTCCAATTTAGTTGCAGGCATATTAACATCAGACAATTTTTCAAAGTATTCCGGAGAGAAAATATCTTCTTCTTCGCCACTTTCAAGAACACTTTCCACTTGATTGTATTTCAATGCTTCTTCGACCATTTCGGAAACTGCACGATTCATACTCTCAGTATCTACCTCACTTGTTCCACTCCATTTGCGAATAAACCCAGCTATTGCCATAAAGCATTGTGCAAGTGCAGACTCTTCTTCCCCCAAGTACCCCGAAGGCTGACAAACATCGAAAGCAGTCCTCATTCTCTTTACCGTCTTTAAGAAATATATCTTAAATGAGACTTTTTGTGAAGCTTTGTTTCCTTCAACCTGTAATTCTTGTGCTGATACAAATACATACTCGGCAGCCATCGCAAGAAGCTTATATCGTTCTGTAGGTTCACATCCCGGATTCAAAAACGGGGTTAAATCATAATCGCTAAACAGAGATTTTAAGATTTCCAATTCTTCTCTGAATATGTATGTAGCCTGCTCAACATCATCGGATGTTGGAGCAACAGATGTATCACCTCCATAAATTTTCATTGCTTCACGCATATTGTTGCGAATGCCGATGTAATCAATAATCATGCCATAATTCTTACCAGGATATTTTCTATTCACTCGACTGATGGTCTGTATTAACAAATGTTTCTTCAACGGCTTATCGTTATACATATATGTAAGACATGGAACATCAAAACCTGTAATCCACATATCTACAACAATTACGATGTGGAAGTTTGATTTCTCCTGCTTGAAAGCAGCATCAAGTTCTTCAGAACGCTTATCATTCTTGACCCCACCTAAATAGTTATACATATCTTTCTCATCGTTGCTACCAACACTGGATACCATTGCAATAAATGGTACTGGTTTCAATTCTTTTAGTTCTTCTTCCGTTACAGACACCCCATCAGGACATTTCTTTTCTTCAAACCATTCAGGATATTTATATTTAAATTTTTGAAGCAGTGCATACGCAATTTTTCTATTTGAACAAACAACCATTGCCTTTTGAATTCTGTCTGGAACACCTGCACAAGATGAAACATAATGGTCATGTATATCTGTAGCAAGACGTTCTAATCGTGAAGGCTCTCCCAAAATCACTTCCATAGAACTCATTGCTTTCTTGCTTGCTTCAATATCATCATATGTTGCCCCATCATCAGCACATTTTTTATAGTAATCTTCAATTTCTTTGACTTTTTTATTATCAAGCAGTACCTTAGCAATACGAGGATGATACTTAATAGAAACCGTCAAACCGTCTGCCACTGCCTGATCCATTGTATATCTGTCAATTTCATCACCGAAAGTCTGATAGGTTTCTGCAATGGGTGTACCTGTAAATCCAACAAAAACAGCCTGTGGAAATGCTTCTTTCAACACCTTAGCATATGGCTTTGAAACCATAGCTTTCATATTCTTATCGACATCCTTGCTAAACTTAATCTTCTTAGAATGTTCAAGCTGCGTTCTATGTGCTTCATCAGAAAAACATATAATATTTTGATGGTCATTGATAATACCGATTTTGTCATCTTTCCGGTCGCAGAACTTCTGAATGGTACAAATATAAAATCCACCGCTTTGCCTTGCTCTGAGTTCTTGCCTTAACTGCACTCTGTCTTTTACAACAGATACTTCACCAAGATTCAAAAATTCTTTACTCTTTGTAAAAAACTTTGCCCCCTGCTTTTGCAGTTCATCACGGTCAACAATCAAAATAATTGTCGGTGATCCGATTTCCGGTATATCCGTACAACGAAGTGCAAGCTGACGGGCAAGAAAAGCCATAGTGTAGGTTTTCCCGCATCCTGTCGCACCGAAGTATGTTCCACCTTTACCGCTTTTTTCAACAACAGAATTGATAATACTCTTTTTAAGCCGTCTTGTCGCAAAAAATTGTGGATAACGGCACACGATTTCTTTCTCATCACTGTCGTAAATGCTATCCTGAAAATAGATATAATCTCTGAAAATCTCCAAAAATCGTTCAGGTGCATAAACGCCTTTAATCATCGTTTCTGTTTCCGCAAAAGGTAAAGTGGATATCACATCACTGTCATTTACTCTTCTCCAAGCGTAAAAATGCTCATAAGGAGTACGAACCGTTCCAAGCCTTGTTTTAACCCCATCAGAAATACACGCTAACGGACAGTAATGCAAAAGGTGTGGAATATCTCTCCAGTAGCGAATATTGATCTGCTCCCACGCAGCATAGATAGTCGCATTTGCATCGGCTGGATTTTTCAGTTCAATGATACATAACGGCATGCCATTCACAAACAAGAGCAAATCCGGTCTGCGATTTTCTTTTTGACCATTGTTTGTATATTCCACTGTAAACTGATTTACAACACGGAAAATATTATTATCCGTATTTTCAAAATCAATGAGAGGTATCATTTTTGCCAATCCATCCTGAGGGATAAACTGGACACCGTCAACCATCCAGCCATATAGCTTATGTAATGTGGCAAAATCGCTTTCTGCACCCACAAGACGGACACTATCAAAAATCTTCGTTACCTCATCTTCTGTCAAATCCGGATTTGTGTCTGCAATAAATCTCTTGAAATCATCAGCAATCAGCACATCTCTTTTTGTAATACGAGAAATGTTATTGCCGGAAGAATACTTCCAACCTTCAGTCTCTAAGAAGCCAATGAAAGCATATTCATATTCTGATTCACAATAGTGACCATTATATTCTTTTAGTTTTGCCATGGACTACGCCTCCTTTGTTTTTCTTGCTTCTTCGATAGAACCCTTAATCAATATGGGACATATATCCTTTATTTGTGCTTTAAGTTTTTCATTAATTCCTTTGCGTTTTACATATGTTTCGTGTATCTCCACAATAGATTTCTGGATTTCCAAATTTGGTATTGGGATTGATACATCTTTCATATCATCAAGGTTAAATGTTTCTCTTGCACTGCCCCAAGAATGAAAACGAGCATAACGGTCAAACTCAGCTCTACACAAAAATAGATATAAGTATTTTGAAAACAATTTGTTTTTGTTAGTCTTAATTACAGTTGATATCGATGACACCAAATAGGATTCCTCTGATTGATTCAATGCAAGAGACATTTTGTCTGCTCTTCTTGATGTATCAGAGATAAAAGCAATCATACCTGGTTCTACTATTTTGTAGTTATTAAGAGCTACCCCATCCATATTAGCCTTAGTATCAATAAATTCTTTGCTTGTTGCAATTCCTCTTACAGAATCTAAAGTCAAACCAATTTCATTTTTCTGATTAAATTCCTCAATATAAGCACCAATTGCCTCACAAGGCATTTTATGTTTTAAATCCTCAATATAAGCATCACAAACAAGCCTTAAATCTTCCAACCCACGCTCATAGCTTTGCTGATTGGCAAACATAGCATTATAAATATCTACATATTTTTGCTGAATTGGAAGTGGTGGGAGGTCAATATCTATATCACAAAACACCTCCCAATCAAGGTTCGAACGAATACTGCCATCACTACAAAATGCACCATATCTGTCTTTCTCTTTAGACAGAAACTTCATAAAGAAATATAGCGGAAGCATAATATCAGTTGCGGTTATTTCAAAAGTAGTATAAGCAGGTGAAATCAAAATGGGGTATCGTTATTATACATACTTATTCTGATACATTCGTCTCTACCAGTTTGCATACCACTATATACAAAGCGATTTTTTCTGACTACCTTATACTTTGTTTCATCAAGTCCTTCTGTATTTGCAACAGTTGGCATAAATTCCTTATTGATATTAATTCCATAGAAATCCCTGATTCCAAGATTGTTTCTTTCATCAACAATAGTAACTAATTGCTCTATTTTATATTTAGTCAATGCCATAACCAATCCCCCTAAATGCATCTTCCAGCATCTGCTGGGATTTCTTTTCCTGCTTTATAACTTCCTGCATTTCAATTTGAATTCGAGCCATTTCCTTTTCATAGTCAATATCTAAATCATGGTCAATAAACTCAATATATTTGCTGGGAGTAAGAGTCCAACCTTTACTTTCAATCTCAGCGATGCCAACGCTATGGTATAGTTCTGGTACTTCATAATTCGTACCGTCAGTACCTTCACTTTGCCATATGTGGTAAATATCTGCTGCTCTTTCAATTTGTTCCGTTACCAATCGTACCTTCTTTTTACTTTCTCCCTTAACAGGATTTTCTCTCCATTGACGCAAATCCATAAAAAGTATTTCATTCTCACGATTACGAAGATTTCTACTGTGATATTTACCGCCTTTTTTATTCTGATTCAAAATCCAAAGGGTAACACTGATGTCGGTGGTGATAAATAGTTCTCTCGGAAGAACGATAATTGCTTCCACCTTGTCATTCTGAATCAGTTTTTTACGGATTTCTAAAGTGTCGCCATCGTTCAATGCACCATTAGCAAGAAGAAATCCTGCTACTCCATCAGCTTTCTTCAAATGAGAAAGCATATGCAGAATCCATGCATAATTTGCATTACTTTCCGATGGTGTCTGGTAGTCAGCCCAACGAGGATCATTTTTCAGATTATCATTATACCACCCTTTTAGATTAAAAGGCGGATTTGCCATGATATAGTTGAAATACAATCCCTTGTGTAAATCATGGGTGAAAGAAGAATCATTTATTTCCCCTAGATTATGACTAAGCCCACGAAGTGCAAGGTTCATTTTTGCAAGACGATAGGTTGCCGCATCCTTTTCCTGCCCGTAAATATTGATTTTATTGATATCACCCTGTTTGGATTTGACGAGTTCAGCACTTTGTATAAACATACCTCCGGAACCACAGCAAGGGTCATATAAAGTACCATCATATGGTTCTATCATCGTTGCAATCAACTGCACAACATCGTGAGGAGTATAAAATTCTCCTTCTTCCTTTGTTGCATTAACCGCAAATTCTTTTAAGAAATATTCATACACACGACCAATAAGATCTTTTTCTTCCCCAAATGCTTTATGACTAATTTTATTAACTTCATCCACAAGCCTCTTAATATCATTCGGTGCGAGATTACGTGTAGTAAATGTACCTTCAATAAAACATCCCTTTAAATCTTTTGAACCTGTTGCAATACTATGAAGTGCTGTATCAAGTGCAACATTGAGTCCCGGTGCAGGTGTATTAATGATAGTTAACCACCTTGCTTCCGGCAGTAAATTATATGTCCCATCTGTAAAGGTTGCATCTTCAAAAAATGCTGCCCATATATTTTCATCTTCTGGGTCTAATCCCTGTTCTACAAGTGTTTGCTTAAGTTTTTCAATCCCATCTTCATACTTTTCGCCAATAAAACGTAGGAATACAAGCGTAAGCATCATATCACGTTTTTCAAAGAAAGAGCCGGAGTTACGCGCAGCACGCAAAATATCCCTACAATTAAATAAAATGTTGTCTATATTTAATACTTTTTCCACAGTTTTCTTTTTTGCCATATCATTTGTCCTTTCCACTTTGAGTCCATTTTTCTTCTAGCATATTGAAATCAAGATTGTGGGTATCGCAAAAATCCTTAATCTTTTTCATGGCAGACAGATTAGGTTTGCTTTTTCCACTTTCCCAACGGTTGACAGAGGAAAATGAAACACCAAGTTCTCTGCCAAAAGCTTCCTGTGACAAAAAACATTTCTGGCGTATTCTCTTTATTTCTTCTGAATAAGTCATATTTTTTATCTCCTTAATTATCTATGTCAACGATATAGCATTATTATAGCATGACTCAATAAATTTTTCTACTATTCAAGACTTTCTTTTTGGTAAAAGCTCTAAAGCAGTTGATTAACAATTTCTTCCTCCACCCTCGCCTTTATCCCATTCACTCTCCGCACCCATTCTAACGGATTCTCCTTCTTCAACTGCTCTGTTACATCCTCCTTTTCCATAATCCGCTTTGCCGCCAGTTCCACTTCTCTGTAGCACTCCTCATCCACGTCATGCAGATATTGATTCCAAGTACCATCCATAACCATTTTCAGATATTCATGCCGCTGATACTTCATCATATGCTCCCCACGCATAATGCCATATTTTCCAATCACATAATCTGTTTTCTGTTCCAAACTTAGCTGTGGATAATAGCAACCATCCTCTGCTAACCAATATGTAATTCCATTTTCTGCAATAGACTCTTCCAACTTACCTTTTTCCATAAAAATCTCCTTTCCGCTGGGCGCAACGCACCCAGACTTAAATTTTATTTCACTGTTGTTAAAAGCAAAGCCTATCTTTCACAAGTCTAATACAATTTAGGACAAGCAAAAATGCACTGAAAGTTTCTCTTATTTATCAGCATAATCCCCTGTACTTCTTGCATCCCCACACATACCAGCCTATCAGCACCGACAAAACATCCACCAACAGCCACATTCCAAAAAGATTAACAGAAACAATCTCTTTTACATAATCCCCAAAATGCACCAGTCCTGCCAAGGCAACCACCCCTACGGAACAGTTCCACACATTAATCCCTCCCCGGATATCATCCCCATACTTCTCCCAGAACTTATATATCCCAAACCCAATCAACGCCGCCGGCGTCATCCATAGCAGTACCACCATCATCCATTTCAGCATAACCGCTGCCACATCATTCGGCACATTCTCTGATACTTCTGCCGCTGATAAAATAGTAGCGTGAATGCGAACCAAAAGCATCTGCAGTACTTTTCCCGTTTTCCGGAAAAAACTAATCACATCCTCACAAAACATCTTTTGCCGTATAAGCGACAATACCGTTGTCACAAAACATATCATGGTCAATACACCCACATATCCCTGCATTGCCGTCTTTTTTGCCTGATACCAAACCTGCCAATGCCTGCGGTTACCCTCTGTCAGCCGCTTTGCTTTTTGGTCTGTCAATCTCTGTACCACCGACTGCATACTTAATGCCTTTGCTTTTTCCTGTTGTGCATCCGCAATCAGTCGGTCTAGCTCCTTCTCTTTCTGGCAATACTCCGATTTAACGTGAGCGACCGCTTTCTTCGCTTCCTCTCTGCTTTTGCTCTCGCTCTTTTGCAATTCCTCGTTCTGCCTCTTTAACCTTTCGTTCTCCTGCAGCACTACGTCTGCACCGTTCAGTTTCACGATTTTGCCGCTGAGATTCTGAATTTCGGACTTGAGACCGGATATCTGCAAGGAATAGCTCTGTTCCATCCGGCTCATATCCTGCTTTGCTTTTTCGGCTTTTTTCTTCCATTCCTGTGCCAGATTCTGTGCCTGCAAGATTTGCGAATCCTTCCCGGATAGTTTGCTCTCGTATTGTTCTCTCAAATTGGTTTCTGTCACTGTCAGATTGGTTCTGCCCTGCTCCAGACTGCTTTGCAGTTCCGATATTTTCTTTCCCTGCCTCCCGATATCCAATGTCTGCCGGCGGATGATCCTCTCCTGCTCGCTGATGGTATCTTTCTGTGTACGAATCGTCTCGGACTGCTCCTCCAGCAGCATCCTGTACTTCTCTGTAGTATCGTTCCAGTTCAGCATCCTCCCGCTCCCGTCTGTCTGCAAACTTTCGCCCATATTGGGCGGTCTGTTCTCTGGCTGCCGCCTGTCTCTCAAATTCATTTGCCAACGCCTCCTTTGATATATCCAGATGAAATGTCTTGGAAAGGTTGCTGTCACGCACTTTCTTTCCCTCTGCATTTTGAAACGTGATGTGCTTCCTGCTGTCCTTCCATATTACATCCCATCCCTGCTCTGCCATCTGCCGGATAAACTCCTCCCTATTGCAGCTCGCTTCCAATGCGTCCAGACAGGCAAGCCCGCAGTCTGCCACAAAACTGTCCTTCGCTTCATTCTGCATCAAATGGTATTTGTCCTTGCTCCATGCACTGACCGTTCCCTGTTCCAATTCATTCCCATGAAAATCCCTGCCCTTCTGTGCCACGCTCAATCCCCGTTCCACGCACATCCGGTTGGTAAAATCCTTCATACGCTGCAAGTCTTTCTTGGTGTTATGCAGCTTGTGACCGTCCATAAAGCTGACGGAATTGGTTACAATGTGGCAATGCACATGATTCCGGTCTATATGCACACCCACCAGACTTTGAAATCCATCAAACCACTGTTGTGCAAATTCCTTTCCAAACTCTAGCGCCTGCTCCGGTGTGATTGGCTCATCCTCATGCCATGAAATAATGTTGTGGGCATACATTCTGCCAGAATCTTTGCCCCAAATTCGTTTTTCCTCTAGAAAAGATTGGTACACCTCGTCATAAGTGATACTATCCGGCTCGTAAGGACCGATTATCTCCACCAGTTCCCCTCTTGTCTTATCCACCCTCGTCACATATTCGATGCAGTTCCGCATGGCTCCATGACTTTTTGTAGACTTATTGATTGTCTTATTAATCGCCAATTGGCATCACACTCCTTTCGGAATCCCTGTAACTCTTGGTATAAATCCCCTAGTTGTGCCTGCTGTGGTATCTGACCATAACCGTTTGCCACATGTGCTATCTGGTTGATATTGGTTGCCATGCCCCTGAGCTGCCTGTTGGTGTCGGCAAACTGACCACTTAGCTTTTTTAGTTCCTTTACTTCCTCTCTTCCGAAAACCTTTGCCCCTAGCACTGCATTAATAATAAAAGACTGCTGTGTCTGACCGGATTCTGCCACTCTCATCATAAAAGCCGCATACTCGTCCTCCGTCATTCTCACTGCTACGTTCTTGTTTCTCCTACGCATAAAATTCCTCCTTCTTCTCCAAATAATCTATTGCAAAAGGCGATGGAAAACTGCGGTTACGTTTTCGCCCCTGCCACCAAAACAATTTGTTTTCGCTCAACATAATAATTACCTGTTCCTTTCTGCCGGATACCATACAATATTACCGCAAGTACATTTACCGCAAACAATTTCTCAAACAACAAAAATTCCAGAGATGATTTCTCCAAAAATCCGGCATGTGTTTAACAAATTTTCTCCCTGCTAAAGAAACTTGCAAAAAGGCTGTCTGTACAATCCCCGAAATGATTCGCCAGCGGCATAAATCGCATAATTTACTCAATGCCTCCCTGAAACATCTGCTTACGCAAATCAAAGTGCCATAAGTACATTTCCTAGCGAATCCGAAAATGGAACGGAGAAACTTCCGGCGGACGTTTCGCAGTTTCCTCTTTCGGAGAGCCAGCCAAGGGTTCAAAGGGAGTGGAACTCCCTTGCAAGTTTAGGATGTGCCCGGACAGGGTGCATCCGGTGCAAAATGGCATGCCGTTTTGCGAAACTTGCCTATCATCCCCACCACGATTACAGCGGTTTTTGAAGGGGGTGCAGATGTGGGGAAAGCAGCCTCTGAAAGAGCGTTGCTTTTTCCGCATCTGCCTCCCCGAAAAAATCTTCAGAAACCTCCAAGGGGGATGATAGTGGTTTTGTGATTTTTCGTAGAAAATGGGTGAGTGGAAAACAATGCTCCATCTTGGAGGATTGTTTTCTGCCCGTCCATTGCCAGAGAAAAATTACCCGGCTGCCGGGCAGACGGTCTGCCCCTGTGGCAACTGCCGGAAAACAGACTGCACTTTCACCAAAAATGCCTGCATGATACCGCTGTCCATGTTTAACATGCCGCCATTTTGTTACACAGTCTGTTAAACACAAATTCCATCTGATTTCTGTTGTTTAACAAGATGTGTAGCACTGTCTAACATACTGTGAGACAAAAATAAAAAACTTTTTACAGTCCAGACAGATAAACAAGAGCTTCTTCTTGCAGAACGTCCTCTTTTTTATTTTCCATACTGATACCCTGTTCCGTTTTACCATCCCGTTCTCCTATACTCTCCTTAAAAATACCGGAGAAATTGTTATCATCAGATTTGCCATATTCTTCACTTCTACCAGTAGAAACTTTTCCACCATCAACCGCACGAATCACTGCATCTGCCACCATAACCGCCAATCGGTTATCATGCTCCACCAACTTCCCCAAGAACACTTCCCCCTGCAGTTCTGCCAGTTCCTTCAGATAATTCTGCATCTCCTGCCGGTACTGCTCCTGCAATTCCAGTTCGCTTTCCTGCCTGTGGTAATGCCTAAGAGCCGCTTTCACATAAGCACCAGAACTTCCGTAAATATTATTCTCCATGTTACGTCCATGTTTCATAATCGCCTGATAAAGCTCCCTCTCGTCCGCTCTGGATAAATTCAGCCGAAAAGCAACCGTTTTCTGCACTTCCTTTTTCCCTGCCATCCGTCCGCCTCCTTTTGTCCATAATTACGGATAAAACAATAAGCATGACCGCTTTGCTTTGTTTTGTTCCGTCCTGCCCGCCATATGGAACAGGCAGCTTCAATAAATCCCATAATAACCTGCTTTAATCCATGTCAGACGGTTTTATGGGAAATACCACACTCCCATAAAACCATCCTAATACTTATCAAACATCACAACTTACATTTCTGCCTTGCCAGATACTCATACCCTCTGGCATTTGCCCGGATATCTTCCAGATAATGCACATGATTTCCCCGTATTGTTCCATAGCGTTTCATTACCATTGCACCGCCTCCGGCATACACAACAGGCATCATCTCCAAATCAAATCCCAATTCTGACAGTTTCGCTTCAATCCCCTTTGCAAAATTCCGCAGCCCATCCCTGATAACCGACTTGCAATCCTCCGGTATCATGGCATCTCCATCCACAATCATCTGGCGGATGATATCCTCATTTACTTTCTTATTGCAAATCTGATACACGCTGCTTTTGATATTTTCCATACACTGAATCAATGCCTCCGGAATACTGGTGCTTTCCCGTTCTACCGAAACATATTTCTGAACATGGATAACGTCAACGGTCTTGCTCCCGATATCCACAATCAGGCTCTCCGCACCGTACATCCGCATCCTGTCCGCAATCGCTGCATAGCACTGAGGAAATACCAGCACATCTTTAATGCAAACCCGATACTCTTTGCCGCTGTACCGAAAACAAATCTCCCCTTTCTGGTGCAAGTAATCACGAAACTCCTGTTTCTCCTGCCCAAAACGGCTGAACGGAAGCCCCACCGCCAGAATGACATCGGCATTCTGCTTGTTGTACACATCCAGTTCCTTTGCTACTCCTGCCAGTGTCAGCAGGAAATAACTCTCGTCCTCTGTTTTAGTCTTCATCATGGGAAGCCTGCCCTCGCCAACTTTATAATTCTTTCCATTATAAATAAGCGTGTTGTTGGATAAGGTCGCCTCCCCGCCTAACTGTTCCACTCCATTGTCAAAAATGGCATGTGTTCCTTTCATAGTGGAAAACCCATGATCCAGACCGCAAAGCAGTAAATTCTTGTCGTTATAAAACATAAGTACCTTCCTTTCTATGGCTGTCTTTTGCCATTCTCCAAACCATCCAGCATTTCCAGTATCATCCGCAGGGACTCCAAAATTTCCACATCCAGTTCCTCCGTCCTCTCTACTTCCTGTAAATGCTTATCAATCAGCAGCATCTTCCTCTTGATTTCCTCAAATGTCCGTATATTCCCAAAGGTGCTTATCTTCTGGTGCATACAGCTCCTAATGAAAAAATCTGCTTTGCCCAGACCAGATAATGCAATCCGGTCATCAATGAGCTTCTTCTCTTCCGATGACACCCTGAAATTCATAATGACACTCCGTTTCCGCTTTTTTGATTTCGGCTTCGGTGTCACTCCGGCAATCAGGTTATCCCTACGGTAAATCTTTGCCATACTCTGCCTCCTTCCTCAAATCCTCGCCTGCACATACTCCAAATCGCCATGATACGGCGAGCCTGCCAGATACCATTCACCTCCATTGTTCCAGTCCATCTCCATTCGGGCTTCCACCCACCTGTTACCGACCAGTACCTCCATGCATTCCCCACAATGAAAACCGCTGTTTTCCCACAAATCAGATACCAACAGCTCATAGCGTTCATTTTCCGCATTATAGCCAAGCCTTCCCTGCACTTTATTTTGCATTTTCATCCGCATCGCCCTCCTTTTCCTCTGCCAGTCCGTCCAGCATATCTCCGCTTCCATGATCTGCATCCAGCCTGTCCGCCAGCTCCTTCTGTTTGGACGGATAAAGATGGGAATAGGTGTAAGTGACAGAAATCCCCTCATGCCCTAAGCGTTCTGCTATCTCCACCGAGGTAAAGCCAAGTGAGATGAGATGTGCCACATGGGAGTGTCTGATGTCGTGCACCCTCACACGCTTCACTCCCGCCTTTTTACATCCCCTGTCCATCTCATGGTGCAGATAACTTTTGGAAACATGAAACAGTCTGGTATCCTCCGCAAGACTGTAAAACATCCCAAAATAATCTTCCATCTCATCACAGAGAAACTTCGGCATATCTATCACACGATTGCTTTTTTCCGTTTTCGGGGAAGTAATCATATCCTCACCATTGATACGCTGGTAGGATTTACTGATTGTCAGTTTCCGCTTTACAAGGTCAAAATCAGATTTTACCAAGGCTAATAATTCGCCTTTCTGGATTCCGGTCCAGTAAAGCACCTGAAACGCATAATAGGAAACTGGTTTATCCTTGATGGCATCCGAAAATTTCTCATATTCTTCCTTTGTCCAGAACAGCATTTCCTTTGCTTTTGCCTTGCCCATCTTTCCCGCCTTGCTGGACGGGTTCTCCGACAGACCGTAAAATCGGTGGGCATGGTTAAAAATAGCACTGAGCTGGTTCTGCACCGTCCTTAAATACGTTGCCGCATATGCTTTTCCATTTTCGTCTCTGGCACAGAGCAATACATTCTGCCACTGGATTACATCCGTAGAATCAATCTCTGCCAGACTTTTATTTTCAAAATAAGGCAGTATCTTGGTTTCAATGATGTGTTTCTTCGTCATAAACGTATTGAGTTTTATCCTAGGTTTGATATCCTCCAGATAAATTTCCACAAACTTTGCAAAGTTCATCTGGATATCCCTGCTTTTCTTCTGGATAAAATCCCTCTCATAATTCAGTGCATCCCGTTTCGTCTCAAAAGTCTGCTTGGTGTGTACCTGTTTCTTCCCCTGCCAGTCCACGAAACGTATATACACTTTCCATCCGCTTCCGTCTTTTAATTTACTTACCGACATACAATTCCTCCTTTCGGGCAGCCCTGTCAAAGGCTGCCACATAAACATAAATGACAGATTCTGATTACCTCCGCTACTCTGCCATGCCACAGCACCGCTCGTAATACTTCCGGTTGACCTTGCCCGCAAGCACAATGAAATTTGGATTTTCCTGAAGCATCTTCCGATTCAGTTCCTGAATCATCTTGTAAGCCTGTGACTTGCTCACGCCCCAGTCCTCACAGATTTCATCTGCCTGCACATACAGCTTCTTCATTCCTTCCATACGGCATTTACCCCCTTATTCAAAATTTGTGGTTTACGGTTACCATTCTGCTCTGTTCGGGTATTTACATATCTGCCCCGCTAATACTGTCCTGAAAACCACTATGTATCATCTCTCCCAGAACCCATTTAAGTTCTATATTGTATTGTCATTATATAGAACTCATTATGGTTCTGTCAAGTACTTTTCAGAACTATTTTTGGTTCTTTTCTTTTTTCCCATTCTGTGTTATGATATTGCTAGGGTTAAAAGCACCCGTTTGGACGCTTCTATAATCCTCAACACACATGGCTGTGTTTACAAATAACATAGAGCAGGACAAAAGAGTTTTTGTTCCCTGCTCCGATTGGAGGTAACCATGACACAAGGCGAACGTATCAAATACATCCGCACCAGCCGGAAAATGACACAAAAGCAACTGGGGCTGCTCTGCGGTTTTTCAGAAAATACCGCTGATGTCCGCATCCGTCAGTATGAAAGCAGTGCCAAAGCCCCCAAGCAGGACACCCTAATGCTGATAGCTAAAGCATTAAAAGTCTCCTATATATCCATCAAAAACTATGACCTCGGTGCAGCTGAGGATGTTCTGGAAACACTGTTCTGGCTGGATACCCAGAACGGCATTGACCTCTTCTCCTTACAGCCGGAATATCCAAAGGATAACTCATGGGAGTACAGGGGCAGCTACAATGAACCGGAATCCAAGCACAGCCGCCAGCCTTTCGGCATCGTCATGCAGTATGGCTTAGTCAACGATTTCCTCGCTGAATGGTCGCTCCGCAAGACAGAGCTACAGGAAGGCAAAATCACTTTCGACCAGTACAACAACTGGAAATGGAACTGGCCTAATTCCTGTGATGACGGCATAGGAAAAGAAAACTATGCCGACTGGCGGAATCTGTAACCCGCAAAACTTGAGCCAATGGCTGCTCATAAAATCAGCCGCTATATAATGCTAAGCATGGAATCTCTGAAAAAAGAACATCAAAAAAACAGAAATTCCACAATCCGGAATTTCTGTCTTTTTGATACATGTATTATTTTAAGTACACAAGATTTTGCAAGAAGCACTTTCGTGAAACTCCCTGTTTTCGGGGCTTTCAAGCGTTTTTCGCTCACTCGAACTCAATTTCTTATTAGCATCTTAATGTACGTTCAATGTTAAAAAATCTTTGAAAAACGTAATTCTTTTTGATATATCCACACTTTCCATATATTCCATATAGTTATAAATCTCACGACAATCTCACAGCTTTATCTCCACTACATCCTCAATACCACAATGTAACTCCTGGCAGATGCTCTCAATAATTTTCAAATTCACTGGCTCATTCTTTCCAAATTTAGCTAAAGTAGCATTACTTATTCCTATTCTATCCCTTAACTCTGTTTTATTCATATGATGGTCGATTAGCGTTTTCCATAGTTTATCATAACAAATCATTTTTGTATACCTCCTTTTCTTCTATTATATAGGGCTATTTCTGTTTTGTCAACTTTTATTTCTTGTTTTTTAGAATTTTTTTTTATTTTTTTAGAAAAAAGTATTGACATTTGCTGTGCATATGGTAATATATCTATAGAAACAGAAAATAAATTCACAAAAACAGAATATGGAGGATAATCAAAATGACAGAAAAAATTAAATTAGCAACCGAAAACATACAAAACCGTATCCAATGGGAACAAGAAGATATTGACAGTTACATCAAGGAACTCCGAGAAAGAGCAGCTTCCGCAACAGAATCTGATATTATAACTTTCTTTCCTAGTAAAATAAACCAAATAAAAGAAGCTATAGAGCGTAAAAAATCTCTTATGGAACAGTTACAAATGTTAAACTTCATCCAGAAAGAAGACTAAGTTGTAGATAGGAAGGAACTCAAATGTTAAAAAATCAATTATTTGGAATAGAAGTAGAAATGACAGGTATCACAAGAGAAAAGGCAGCCACTATTATTGCAGAAACTTTTGGAACCATTCCATCATGTCCAAGCAGCAGTTGTTACAAAATACGCACTATTACAGACCAAAAAAACCGCAAATGGAAAATAATGAGAGATTTCTCAATTACTCCAATTAAAAATGATAATGGTAATGCTTCAACTGATGAATACAAAGTAGAACTTGTTACACCACCTCTTGGATATGAAGACATAGAAGTTTTACAAAATATAATCAGAAAATTACGTGAAAATGGTGCAAAGTCCCACAGCAGCTGTGGGATTCATATCCATGTTGATGGTGCAAATCATAATGCAAACTCACTTCGGAAATTGGTAAATTTTATAACTGCCCGACAAGATTTGATCTATGAGGCACTTGAAATTGAAACCCGTGCAGACCGTTGGTGTAAAAAGTTGAATTCATCTCTTTTAACCGAAATGAAAAAAGACAAAAATCTTTCAAAAGAAAAAGTGGAACAGATTTGGTATAGTAGCGCAAATGATGGATATACAGGTGGTATTAACCATGAGCACTATAACCGCACCCGTTATCATGGAATAAATCTTCATAGCTATTTTTCTAAAGGTACTATAGAGTTCAGGCTTTTTAACAGTACTCTGCACGCTGGCAAAATCAAAGCATACATCCAGTTTTGCTTAGCAGTATCTGCATGGGCCATCACTTCACATAATAAAATCGTATTCCGCTCAATGAACGGATATTCTGCAGAACAAAAAGTTACTATAATGAGAAACATCCTTACCCACCGTCTGGGACTTCATGGAAACGAATTCAAAACTTGCCGCTTGCATCTTATGACACCATTAAAGAAAGCCGCAGGCATGACCTGCCGAGCTGCTTAATGAATTTATGTTGACCTATCGGCAATAGGAAAATATCATGGATATATCAATTTTTGAGAAGTCTTTAGAGTTAAATTTCATTGAATGTACACAAAATTCCTAAAAAAAGACGTTCAAGAACTGAACGTCTTCTCTCTGGCAAGCAATGTTGCAGCACTATTTGCCATTTGATGAAATCAGAGAACCATTTTTGGTATGTAGCACTTTAGGAATTTCATTAGGCACTCTCACAATCAATTCATCAAGTTTGCAATCCAAAGCTTCGCAAATAAGATCCAAATGTTCCAGACTTACTCGTTCAGCAAACCCATGGTACAATTCATTAATTGTGTTTGGTCGAATACCAGTAGCCCTTGCTAAATCTGCTTGTGTCCATCTGAGTTCACCGAGCTTAGTTGATAGTAAAATTCTTATCATACATCGCCGCTCCTTCCCTTATATTTTACAACATAAGGTTAGAGCACTTCATAAAAAGATAAATTATAATAAATCTTGATATAATCTATCTTTTTTACATAATTTATCCAAGAGATATGGAAAAAATATTGTGAATTTTCAAACGCAAAAGAAGATTTACGTTTAAAAAATGTATTTAAAGCACTGAACAAATAATAAAAAATATAGGCAAAATATTAAAGGATGCTACACAATGTAGTATCCTTTAATATTTAACATTTATGTAAAATATTCAAAGCTGAAAATTAATGAAATTATTTAAAAACTTCCAATAAAATCACCTATTTTTAGATGCTCTTATGCCTCCTACCGAATCTTGGCGACATCATCTATGTTTCTGGCTCTAATATTTCTACAATTATTAGTTTCTACTGAAATGATTTTATTTAGAATATTTTTCTTGTAATTTATTACTATTATGTTATTATTATACTAGGAGGTGATAGTATGGCTGATGGAAAATACACACAAAGTGAGTTAAACCAATTGTATGTCCGTTTACGTAATTTAGAATCTCAAAACAGGGATGATTCAGGCGCAAAACAGGAAATCGAAAACTTGAGGTCTGAAATCGAATGGGCAAAGAAACATCTTGAATAATTCAACAACATTTTGTAAGTCTTAAAAAACTCCTACACAGTTTTATCGTAGGAGTTTTTTCTTAAATACAAATTATCTGTTAATAGTTCAAGTGCGTGCAATATCAGGATTTAGCCACCCTGCATAACTTTCTTCTAATAATTTACCCAATCTGCAATTTCTTTTTCTTCTAAAACTTTTTTATAGAAATATCTTTGTTTTTATCAAAATCATTGTCCATGCTAAAATTATGAACTATTTGTACTTTTACTATAATCACGTACCTTAAAACTCTTAGATTATTTGACTTTATTTGAAACTAATATGTACCTTTGTTATTATTAAGCACAGCCTTAATTATTACTTTCGCAACATTCAGCTTGTTACTTTTATACAACATGTAACTGCCTATATCATTAACAAAACATACTCCAGCAAGTAATTCTGGTGTTTTTGTCTAGTTATTATTCTATGCCTTTATATCTTTGTTAAATTTGTAAGTTTTAAACTCTTTATCTTATAAAGTTTTCAAGGATTTTGTGTTGCTATTTTGTTACTAATTAAATTTTATTACATTTAACTATAAATAACTATATTGGACTTAAAAATAACACCTGTAAAAATAAAATGGATGCCATGCTTGTTATGTGACATCCATTTTATTTTCAATAATAATCACTATATGTAGGTAATACCTGCCATCCCTTATATGTACAACATTCATGTCTTTTGCTCATTAAACTAGAACGTACTCTACTAAACTGGTTGATGGCTACTGGTGTCAACGCCCTTAAGCGAGCTTATACCATTTCTACACATCACAACCACCATTAATACAGCCAACACCAACAGTGTGTCAATGCCCTTATACGGGCTTACTCCACTTCTACAAATTTATGTAAAAAAAGCTAAATATGCACAGTATGCGTCAATGCCCTTTAACGGGCTACATCCATTTCTACCCTGCCATTCTGGAAGCCACTGTTTATAAGGGTCTGAAAGGTGCATTTTCCCCAAGATTTTTTAAATTGTTACAAAAGTGTTACATTTTGCCTGTTTTTTGGTTTTTATGAATTTTTGTAATCACTTATGGGATATTTTATCATATTTTCCTGGTATATGCCAAGACTTTTTTAACACCAGGGCTGCCATGTTATAACAGCCCGGGTCTTTGACAGTTGGATTTTTAATAAAGCCATTAAACCCCTTATAATATCTACATTTTCTTCGTAAAGTATTTTGTTTTGCTATATAGTAATATCTTGTTACCTCTTGATATTTTCCTATTGTAGGTGTAGTATACTCTTATACATACCGAAATGAACTCTTTATCTCATAAGTCCGCATAATATCAGGGTTTCAGAGCAAAAATTTAAAGAATTGAAAAATACTATATATTAAAACTTAGACTCAAACTGTTACAACGCTTATAAATTAAGGGCTGTAGCGGTTTTATTTTTTTCTAAGTGTTAAAGACAGGATTTTATCATATTTTCCTGGTATATGCCAAGACTTTTTTAACACCAGGGCTGCCATGTTATAACAGCCCCTATTTATTATGATTAAGTACAGCCATTACTATATCATTCCTATCACCGATGTACAACATATAGTCATCTTTATTATCTACAAAATAGGTTTCTGATAATTTTTAAACTGGATTTCTGCTGCTTCTTTAGATATGCCCACTTATTTTAGTAATTTTATTTGTCTTGCTAGACATTTTTTATATAAATATAAAAAAATATTGACATATACTAACCTTTTATATATAATTCTTTATATAATAAAAATCAAGGAGATTTTGCATATGGAAAATACTATCAAGGAACTTTTTCATAATAATTTTGATTATTCTTTTAAAGCTGCTGTATACTATAATATTAAAACATCTCTTAAAGCTTTTAACCAGTTTATAATAGAAAATGGAAAATTTTTCACATATGAAAAAAAGAAGTTTTTATATGGATACCTAAGAGCATATGCCATAGAGAAACAATTCAATGATTCTGCATTTAACCCTAATGCAAGTTATTCAGTTTGTTTAAAACAAGTATCCAGGAACAGACACATGGCATTATTTATTGAAGTTAAAGATTTTCTACTTAATTTGGGACATACAGAAACTCCTGTTAAACTATTGCAAAAATCTCATTACAAAGAAGAATTTTCAAAATCAAATTTTGGCATAAGCAACCAATATGAACTTGATTTAAAAAATGGGACTTCTGAACCGCAAACCAGTAAAAAATATGCCCAGATTACATATGGTTATAAACACGGAAATATAACACATCTTCATATTATATTTCCAAGTTATGATTATAAAAGTATAGAATATTCAATAGATTTATTAGAAGATGTCAAAGTTTATAATAATTATGTACCAAAAAAAGCAGAAGAAGAAGTTATTGTTTCACTAAAAGAAGGATTAATTAAAAAAGCCCATAATATTTAAATTATATAAAACATGGTGGTAAATTATGAATAATGAGAAGGTAATACCTTACAGGATTAAACAGGCAAGAGTATCAAGAGGTCTTTCAATGTTAGAATTATCTGAACTGGCTTCTGTTAGCAAGCAGGCAATTTCACAATATGAACTAGGAAAAATCTCACCAAGTAAACCTGTCCTGAACCGTATAGCTGATGTATTAAAATATCCAGGAACTTTTTTTTATAAACAACTTCCTGTAAATAAAAGTGCAAACAGTGCAGTTTTTTTTAGAAGCCGTAAAACAGCAAAAACCAAAGAAAAGGATGCAGCAAAAGAAAAAATTAAAATATTCCGAGAAATTAATGACTATCTTGCTGCATATGTCAACTTTCCAAAACTTAATCTCCCTAAATTATCATATGATGAAGATGGCATTAACCCGTTAGATAATGATACTATTGAAAAATATGCTCTGGCTTTAAGAAAAGAATGGAAATTAGGAAATGGTCCAATTGACAGTCTTATCAATGTTGTACAAAAAAATGGGATCATGGTTTCTAAAATACAATTACGTTTAAATAAACTTGATGCTTTTTCTATATGGTTTGATGGCAGTCCTTTTATTTTTCTTAACAGTGATAAAGATACCAATGCAAGAATCAGGTTTGATATGGCTCATGAATTAGGACATCTTATCATGCATGCGGAATATTTTTCAGATGAAGACTTAAATAAGAATGCAATTTACAAAAAACTAGAAGATGAAGCAAACAGATTTGCTGGTGCATTTCTTCTTCCAAAAGAAACATTTTCCAAAGATGTTTTTTCGACTTCCATAGACCATTTTATACAACTGAAAACTAAATGGAAAGCCTCTATCTCGTGTATGATTATAAGATGCGAAACTTTAGGTATTCTATCTGCCAACCAGATTAAATATTTAAAAGACCAGATGACTGTTAGGGCATATTGGCAAAAAGAACCCTTGGATAAAGAAATACCTGCTGAAAAACCATTTGCACATAAACAGGCAATTAAATTATTGTTAGAAAATAATATAGTGACCATAAGCCAGTTAATTAATGATACAGGCTGTTCTGCTGAAGAACTGGAACATTACTGTTTTTTAGATAAAGGGACATTATCAATTAAAGACGACAATAAAATAATATCATTAAAAAATATAATATAAACGTATACTTATGTATAACCAATGTGTCAAGGACTTGTCTATTTTTAGTAACAGTAACTTAATAAATGCAGCAAAATACTCTGAAATCCCCTATTTATAAGAGTTTGATATGTATGTTTCGACTAACCCCTTTTAAATTATTACGCTTTACCTGTTTTTTAGGTATTGTCAACTAAACAGATTTGTTCCTGAATATCAAACATCTATGTAAATGGTGTCTTTGATACAACTTGATTTTGCCTTTGTACTTTTTGATTTTTCCTCGAAAGAGGAGGGTTCAAATTGGAAATGCCTATAAAAAAATAGATTTTTTTATGTTCCTGTGTTATATTGTATCCGTAATATTTGAAAACATAATTTGTTGACTCAAACGGAGGTTTTAGCATGAGTGAAATAAATCGAATGTCCTACGAATTATCACATACAAACTATTTTATGAATAAGATGGATGAGGTCATAAAATGGTTCGAAAGCAAAGGTTTAAAAGCAACTCAATCAAGATATGCAAAATATAAAGGCTATATTGATGACTTTTATAAAAAAGGCAATCCCAAGGATTTATCTGATTTAGAACAAAGATTTAAAAAACTAAATGATGCCGCACAAGAATGTATTCAAATAGTACAAGTTTTTGATTCATTTAAGAGTGAAAAAAGTGTCGGTTTTGAAGAACGTCTACAAAAAGTTGTATATGGTACAGATTTTTATAATCCTGAAAGCAAGGCAGATCAACCCAGAGACTTTTTATATGAATTACTAATTGCGTCTTGGCTTAACAAATTAGGCTACAAAATTGATTTTGAACAATTAACAGATGTCGTAGCAAATAGGAATGGTACTACCATTTATGCAGAATGTAAACGAATTAAATCCATTAATGGGTTAGAAGAAAATTTCAAAAAAGCTTGCAAACAGTTATCTAAAATTGATAACAATGCTAATCACTACGGTCTTGTGTTTATCGACATATATAATTGTGTAGCTGATAAGATTCGAGATTATGAGTATTCTGACATATTTGCTATGCGAAAAGAGATAAATGATGTTTTAGAAAATAATTTCATAAAACAAAATTCGGGTCTGATAGAAAAGATTTTAACAAAAAATTTAGAAAATACACTTGGTGTTGTATTTACATCAGTACGTTGTTTATGGCTATCAAATTCAACTCCTCAATTCTATCAAGATCGTAAGGTTACGGCCTCAAGCAAAATTTCGGATAACAATTTTGAAGTTTTACAAAAACTATTAACAGAATAATAAATGCGGTAATACATCAGCCATACAGATAGAGATACTCCGCTAATATTTGGGATTGCAGAGTATCTCTGTTTTACACTTTTATCTCCGTTCCATCCTTAAAGATAAAACGGATATCTTCTCTATCAAAAACTGTCACATATTCAACTAAGCTTTACCATAAATCCTCATTAAATCCAGTGACCAAATCTTCCTGCTTTTGCAGTCTGTCATACTTTTTCTGGTACTACATCTGGATTTCCTGCCAAAAGCTATTCTATGCCTTTATATCCTTCTTGAAAACTCGCCAGATAACATTATTACCTGGAAGCCAGCCCTCCCATCCATGGCACTGTTTGCCACAGACATCATAATGGCGTATGACGTGGCTTGCTGGTATCCTGTATTTTTTCATCATTTTTTTAACCAGCTTTATTGTTTTCTTATAAGTTTTATCTGATATCCTGCCACCCTGTGAACACATTTCAATGCCTATGGAATTCCTGTTTGTTACAATGCCATGGTACTTTGCTTTGCCACCGCTGTAGTCTTTGCCACAGTGCCATGCATAGCCTTTTGATGGGTCTACACACAGGTAAATCCCGTCATTGCCTACAAAATAATTAGCAGATGCGCCACGTTTTACAGACTTAAAATAATCTGTGTTTGCTTTTGCTGTGTCTGTCATGTTCCCTGTATAGTGTATTACTAACCACTCTGGTTTTAAACCTTTGTATTTTGTATAATTAACTAATGTATGGTTTTTATGTATTACCATGCCTTTTCCCCACTTTCTTTACTAAACTAAAAAATGCTGGCATATTGCCAGCACCCTTAGAAATTATCATTATTATTTTACTTCCGGAAGTCCTGCAACGCTTGTCAAAATAGACAAAATCCCTGCAAGTGCGGAAGCAGAAGCTACCATAATCCAGTCAACGCCACCTAATACTGCAGCTGTCCCAATACTGGCAATGGCAGTCTGACAGCACGTTTTCAAGGCTCTGATACCTGAACATTTTAACCATTTCTTTGTTTTAACATCCATTCCTGTTCCCTCCTACATTCCTATTCTTGTGAATATAAACCCAAGCACAATCCCTGTAACAGCAGTAATGATGTACCCTGTCACTTCTGTCACTTTCCTCCACATTTCACCGTCCCTGCCTTCTAAGGCTTCAAGGCGTTCCCCCTGCCTTTCCTGTTCTTTCAGCATACTTTCCATGCTTGATGCTAATTTGGCAACAGATGTTGTAAGTGAACTAATTTCCCTTACCATTTCCTCTAAAGCATCAATACGCCTGTTCTGTCTTTTGTTTTCCTCATCCTGCCTTTTGGCAAATTCATCATGCTCCGCACGTGTAATTGGTGTGTCCATTATATCCTCCTTCCCATTAAAAAAAGAGCCTTTAAGCCCTTTACATTATTTAATAAAGCCAGTCTGTAAATCTGCATGTTGCAAATCCTGCCTGGCTATGTTATATTAGATATAAGAAAAGGGAAAGCCATAGAAGCGGCTCTACCCCAAACAGTTAAAAGCTAATTTTTACATCAGCCGTCACTATTGCAGTAGTGGCGGCTATTTCTTTCCCTTAAAGATTGTGTAACACAATCCAACAAGGGCAACAATAAATATTCCAGTCTGGATTAAATCCTGATATGTAATATACATTGTACCGCCCTCCTTCCTTTATAGTCTGGAGGGCTTTTAAAACCCTCCGTAAATACAGGAGGGGTAAAGCCGCCTTGGCTCTATGGTTTCCCACATTGACAATATACCACATTTTTCACAGCCTGGCAATCTCCCATGGTTTTACATTTCCATTTAACTGCATTTTACAGTGTTTTCCAATATTTCCATACGTTTTTCCAGGTCTTCAATTTTCTTCTGCTGTCTGCTGTTTTCATCTTTTAAAAGCTGGCAGAACCTTATTAAATCTGCAATAAGCTCCTCGTAACGTATGCCATACCTGTATTCATCAGGTATAATTTCTTCTACCTGCTGTTGTTTTGTGTTTCCATCTTCATCTTTTGTTTCCACTTCTTTTATTTTGGTAACTGGGGATTTAATAAAGGCAGCATGGTCCTGCAAATCAATTTCTGTCATTAATTCTTCAAAGTCCTGGGCTATTATTCCATGGTGTGGTCTTCCAGATTCACCATTTATACGTTTAAATATTACTGGATGTAGTCCCATTATTAGCTGGATTAATTTTTCATCTGTCATGCTGGTATATTCATAACTGCTTTTACTGCCAATATAGGATATTTCTTTCTTTTCGTTTCTGTCTGATGTCGAAATGGTGCTGTTGGTTGCATATATTTGATTCCAACGGTAATATGGCAACCCCAGGGTGCCTTTGTTATCATCCCCTGGTGTAATCCCATTATCCCCTGTTGCTTCATTAGCAAGCCACACACTAATCCCCATTCCGCCGCTGACGCTGGCGGCACAAATAGTAATGAAAAAGTGGGTGCGTCACTCCCTCTTT
>VSNJ01000309.1 GCA_009774235.1 Lachnospiraceae bacterium | reverse complement strand
TATCTTTCCAAAATCACACAATATTCAGTTGTCAAATTTTACTCTCAGACTATCTGGTGAGAATCCGAGAGGCTATATTTGTCTTTGTGCCGATGGTAAATAACTTCATCAAGAAAAATATGCCCTACTGTTTTTTTACCTTTTTTTCTTTCCACCTGTTTTGTATCCAACATGTGGTATTTGTGGTGCAGCTGGATTATTTGTATGTGGTAAATCAATGCTAATTTGCGCTTTAGTTTTAGTACTTGTTAATTCAAAAGTTGCTTTTGTCTGTTTTCTCCAACTTTTTACGTATGTTGGTAAATCTGGTTTAGTTTTATTTGTTAATATAATATTTGTTATTATTTGTAAGGATTTTATTACGGTAATCTTTTATGCTTCCCCTGTTGATAGACCTGTAAGCATTTATATCCGTAGTTCCATCATCCTCCCAGTTGCAATATGGACAAATATCATAACCAGTTCCTTTATCCAGATTATATTCTTCTGTTAATGTTCTTAGTCCACAGCATGGACAAACAAATAATCTTTCAACTTCTCCATAAATTTCGATGTTTTGACCTGTAACTATATAAAGTATTTCAGATAAAAAACCATTACTAACTCCTTGGATTTCTGTGTATAACTCTGTTTGTACCATGTTATTTATTGAAGAACTATCCTTTGTATATTTTTTAAAATCAATTTCTTTTTCATTGACCTTACGTATATCACTAATTAATTTGATTGCATTTTCTCTTGATATATTTAACATTACAATTTTCCAAGTTTTTTTAAAGTTTGAATGACAACATCATCTGCTTTGCTATCCCATTTATAAGATGACTTGGTTTTGCCTCCTTTCAAAGTTCCTACAAAAATATTATTAGTTAGTGGCTCATATCTATATACATATGATTTCTTTATAACTTTAATAATGTTATCAGAATTTCTAATACCAAAATTATATGACATTTCTAAATATTTTTTTGATGTTCCTGTTCCAAATTCTGGAATACTATGTTTTTCATAATGTTTTTAAAGTTTTCCTTTATTCCATAAAGCATTTTTCTTTGTAGTTGGTTTGCATAAAGACTCTTTACCACCATCATATCCATTACCATTATATACATAAACCCTTGCTTTCCCCGCAAAGTATGATACCCAGTTTTTAAAGCCAGGTTATACACAATAACTGGCTCTTCATGCCTTTCTTTCACAATCTTTGTGATACATGCTGTGCCACATTGTTTCCAGGGTATCACATTCACGCAGGTTAATAGCTGTCACCATCCCTGGAAAGTATTTCGTCACCTTTCTGTATTTCTTTAATAACTGTATAGCCATGCTTTGTGAGGGAAAGGGGGGATGACTTAAAATTATAAATTATTTTCTTCTAATAATTGAATAAAGTTCCAATTAATATCATCAGTTATTCTTTGTTCTATTTCTTCAATAATTTTATATTGTTGTTGTTCAATACCCACATCTTGGCCATATAATGCTGTATATCTGTCTTTGTATTTTGAACACCAATAATATTTACTATATAAGATTACTTCGAGTGATTCATTAGTTAATTCTTGAATCCTTGTTTCTTTTTTATCAAAAAAAATCCAATAATTTAAGAATGTATTTAATTTTATATCCTTATATTGATTTTTGGTTATGTATTTAGTCTTCATAAGTAATTCATCTATATTTTCTTTTAAAATCTTCATATATTTACATTTCCTATTCTGGATAATATTTAATTTTTATATCCATATTATTATTAAAAAGAGCTTCCAACTGGTTTATTGCCTTTTTACCAGATACTAACCATTCAACTTTATATCCTGCCAATTTTGCAGAGTCTATTTGTATTTTTGCCTATTGTAACACTTTATTTTTTGCAAACATACATGTTAAATTGTATGTATTGCCCTTATAAATACATCTTCAACCTCTTTAAAACTAGTCCTTCCAGTTTTTTTATACCTGGAAAATATTTCGTCACTTTGTAGATTATTTATTTGGAGTTAATAAATTTTTAAAGAATAATTATTTTATTGTTATTTACTTGTGTATATTAGGCAATACTTAATCACCAATAATTAATTTTTACTCGTGATAGACTAAAAATAACTGTATTACCTATGTGTTATTCATTTATGGACAGTCAGGTAATACAG
>VSNJ01000308.1 GCA_009774235.1 Lachnospiraceae bacterium | reverse complement strand
CTCCCTAAGTGCGTGGGCGTGGAGCGTTTATGTGAGGGCGCAAATTTTCAGATACCTTTTAACGCTGATGAAATCAACTTAATCTATCAGTTTGAGGAGCAGAACAAAGCGGAAACGTGCGCCAGTTTATCCGCTATTCTTCCGCAGGTAAAGGACAGCAACACAAAGCAGATAGTAAGCAACACATTAAAGAAATTAAATGCCTGTCAGAAAAAACGTGTGCGGAACTGACCGCCACCACCAAAAAGCGGAAACTTGACATGCTTGTTGCAAATTTTCCCGGCACATAGAGATTGACAAGGCAAGACGAGGTATCTAAGACATATTCCTTTCCGAAATCATACGTCAGTTACCGCAAACCGAGGGCAGTCAGTACCGGGCAGAGGGAACGGGCAAGGCAGATGATGATTGCCAATAATAAGGCAAAGGGAGGTTAAGTAAAATTTAATTGGAATTGTGTGTACGGTTATGGTAAAATAACAGCGTTGAACAGTTATACAAATCGGTATTTTTAGTAGAGAGGTATAAATAATGACTGAAAAAGAAAAAATGCTTGCAGGACAACTTTATGATCCGTCTGATTCAGAGTTGGAACAATTACGCTTGAAAGCACGTAAACTGGCAAGACACTATAATCTGACTGACGAGGATGAATGCGAAAAGCAATATGAAATCCTCAAAGAATTGCTTCCGGATACGCAAGAAATGCCTTTATTGCAGGCACCTATCTATTTTGATTACGGTTGCAATACGTATTTTGGAAAATATAGTGGGGCAAATTTTAATTTTACTTGTTTGGATGTTTGTTCTGTCCACATTGGAGATAATGTGATGATTGGTCCAAATGTTACTCTTGCTACACCTATGCACCCACTGCTCCCTAATGAGCGGAATTGCAGGTTGCGCGAAAATGGCAGTGTATATAATCTTGAATATGCGAAACCCATTACCATTGAGAATGATTGTTGGTTAGCTGCTAACGTGATTGTTTGTGGAGGTGTAACAATCGGTGAAGGGGCTGTTATTGGAGCTGGCAGTGTTGTGACAAGAGATATTCCACCACATAGTCTTGCCGTAGGTAATCCATGTAGGGTCATTAGAAAAATCACGGAAAAAGACAAAATGGAATGATTTGGTTTTATATAGCAGTGGCTTCTTAAACTTAATAGTAAATTCTCATTTGTAAAGGAGATTGCTATGTCAGTCAATATAGCAGAAACATTTGAATTACTGTTTAATAAGAATAATAATGTTGCATACAAGGCATTGCAGGAATTGCAAAAACAAAGCGAAGAAACGGATTGTGTCTATCCTTATATGGACAGATTAAGCAATATGCTTGATAGTGATAATTCTTACATTCGCACAAGAGGACTTACACTAATTGCCTATAATGCGAAATGGGATAAGGATTATAAGATTGATGAGGTTATTGATAAATATTTGAAACATATAACAGATGTCAAACCTATTACGGCAAGACAATGTATCAAATTGTTACCCGTTATTGCAAAACATAAGCCCGAATTAAAGAATGATATTTTTTCCGCACTTCATAGTGCAGATATTTCTACTTATGAGGATAGTATGCAGTCATTAGTTTATAAGGATATTCAAAAAGCTATAGAAATTATACAGAAATCATAAAAATCACACGTTTCTGTTTTGCTTACAGGGTTATGGCAGACAGAAGTAATATAAAACTGAATATTGTTTACCTTTAGGTAGCGATTATCTTAACATACAATCAGCTACCTTTTTTATTTTCAGGAACTATTAACACAGCACAGAAAGAACGAGGTATCAGAAATGATTGAGAGCAAAAATGACACAAGCAAAAACTTAGAAAAGGCATTGCAGGCATTGAAACAGGCGCAACAGCGTGTAGCTAACGAAAAGAAAAAGCAGAACGAGAAGAAACGCAAAGCCGAGAACCACCACAAATATATCATGGGCGGTATTATCGTGAAGTATTTCCCCGGCTGTTACCGCTATGACGAGGGCGAGTTAAACCGTATTTTGCCGGTTGCATTGCAGACAAGGGAGTGTCAGCGGATTATATCTAAAATCAAATCGGAAAGCCGGGAAACCACTCAATGTCATTAACTTAAAGCATTAAAAATTTTATTAAAATATGTTATAATACATTACAGGGTGATGTATTATGAAAA
>VSNJ01000307.1 GCA_009774235.1 Lachnospiraceae bacterium | reverse complement strand
CTTTAGTACCTTTTTCAATAATTATTACATTATCAGATAATTCTTCAATTTCTTCAATATAATGTGATACCAAAATAATACTCTTTTTCTTTTTTCTTTGATTTTCAATAATTTCCCATACAGCTTTTCTATTCTCAGGATCTATACCTACAGTTGGTTCATCCATAATAATCAATTGTGGATTATGTACAATAGCAGCAGCTATATTAACTCTTCTTTTCATACCACCTGAAAGCTTTCTTACTTCAGTATTGGCTTTATCTTCTAAGTGTAATTCTTCAATCAAATTATTCACACCTACTAACATCATTTTTCCTTTTAATCCATATAAACGGCTAAAAAGAACAAGATTTTCTTTTACAGTCATATTCTCGTATAGACTAATATCTTGAGGTACAATACCTAAATTATTTTTATACTGTTTATCTAAATAACTCATTCCTTTATTTGCAAAATTAATTTCACCACTACTACACTTAGACAAACCTGATATTATTTTAATCATTGTTGACTTTCCTGCTCCATTACTCCCTAATATTCCTAAAACCTCTCCCTGTTTAATTGAAAAAGATATATTATTTAATACTTGCTTTTTTCCATACCTTTTACACAAATCTTTAACAAAAAAAATTTCTTCTTTCATCTATTCTACACTTTCCTTTACTATACCATAATATTTTACTAATAAAAGTTAAAAACATTATTGTCTCCTTTCATAAAAAATAAGCTACAAGTTCTATACTCATAGCCTACTACTTTAATTTACAATTTTCAACTTATTTCCGATAAACGGTTCAATAATCCGACAAACGGTCATATTTTAAGATAAACTTCTGCTATATAATAACCATTTTCTATTCTATAATTATACTCTCCATTATATTTATCTACTGATGAAATTATATTTTTTATGCCAAAACCATGCAGTTCACTATTATTTTTGGTTGTTACAGGAATACCATCTTTTAATATAATATTATTGTTCATCATTGTATTTTTAACCCTCATAAGCCAAAAACTTTCTCCCTGTCTTACCTCAACTTTAATTTCTCCTGCATTACCAGAATAATCCTCTAATGCATCTACTGCATTTTTAACTATATTAGAACTTATAATGCACAAATCTCTCATAGAAATGTTTAGTTCATTACTAATAAATCCTTTTACCTTAATACTTATTTTTTCTTCTAAAGGAATAAGATAATAATTTAATACAGTATTTATAATCTCATTACCAACATCATAACTAGCTTTACTAATTTGTGAAATACCCATTAACATTTCTGATATATATTCTTTTCCTTTTTCATATTCATCCTTTTCTAAAAAATTTAGTATTTGTGATAATTCAGATATAATATCATGCCTAAACTGTTTAGTATCTTGCTCCTTTAAAAGAAGCTGCTCAAAGTATTTTTTTTGTTGCTCATTATATGTTTCAAGCATACTTGTTTCAAAGATATATTTCTGCTTAATATTATAATAATAAAGAACAAAATAGTTTAATACAAAAACTACGAAACCTCCTGCTGTTATTAATATAACCCCTTTATTTATACCCTGTCTATGTAATACATCTGTTAAAATAAATGTAAAATAAGATATCATTAATGCAAGTAAAAATATGACTATGGAAATAAGTAACCAGATTATCCCAGGCATATTAAATGCTTCTTTATCCAATTTCCTTCCTAAAACAAAATAATATACCCATAATCCTATAATAACACATAACAGATATATAACACATGTACCAGGATTCCCTACATTATACAATGTTTCTACTATATAGTACATGATTGTTTCTAAAAAAGATAACGAAGAAAAGGCTACAAAATATAGTTTTACAGTTTCTCTAACTGAAATATCAAAAAAATACTTAGTCATAAAAACAGAAGTAAATACACCTGTTAAATTTAATATTGCAACATCCCAATTAATAACTCCTAAATATCCTAGCAATATAATAACAGGAATAGTATATAAAATTCTTTTTATAGAACCAGCACACAAACTTTTACGGAAAATAACATAAAAAAAAGACATATATTCAACTATTACCTCAATAAACATAATTACATTTAACACCCATTCCATATTCTGTTAATCTCCCCCCCCAGGCTGTCCGAAAACCCACAATTTTCTGGCCATTTTGGGCACAAAAAATGCCAGGTTTTTCGGACATTA
>VSNJ01000306.1 GCA_009774235.1 Lachnospiraceae bacterium | reverse complement strand
TAAAAAAGAAATTTTAAAGATACATTAAAACAAGCCCATAGAAAGATTATTTCATGGGAAATATGGAATTTGAAAAAGTTGACATAGTAATTAAAGCTGTTAGCATTTTAACAAAAGGAATGATATATAGGTTTTTGAAACTGGTATATGAAGAATCAATACCTAGATATACAATGCTAAAGACCTGTAGATAGAGGATAATTTAATGATGGTTTCAATAATAATACCAGTTTACAATGTGGAAAAGTATCTGCCAAGATGTATTGAAAGTGTATTGTCCCAGACATATTCTTCTATAGAAATTATTTTAGTGGATGATGGTTCGGTAGATAATTCAGGAAAAATATGTGATGAGATAGCATCAGTAAATCCCAAGGTTAAAGTTATCCATAAAGAAAATGGTGGTTTATCTTCTGCAAGGAATACTGGTATAGACATTGCTAAGGGGGAAGCTATATTTTTCTTAGATAGTGATGACTATTTATCACATGATTGTATTGAAAAGTGTGTACAGATTATGGATAAGACAAACTCAGATATTTCAATAATCCAGATGATGTATATATCAGAAGAAACGAATGATGAAATAGAAGAAGTTATTTGTTATGAAGAAGAGTTATTAAGTACTAGTGAAGCAATTGAAGCATCACTTTACCAGATTAAGTTTAGCTGTTGTGCACCTGCAAAACTATATCGGAGAACTGTCATAGGCAATGTAAGGTTTCCTGTTGGAAGGTTATCTGAAGATTTAGCAACTTGCCATTTATTTTTAAATAATGCTGATAAAATAGCTTATATAAATAAGATAGGTTATTATTACCGTCAGCATTCAGATAGTATCATGCATACTTTTAATATTAAGAGGATGGATGCACTTGTATGGGCAAAAGAAATACTAAATTTTTGTAAGGTAAATTATCCTGAAATAGAGAAAGCAGCATTATGTAGAATATTCAATGTTTCTATACATTTAGTATTGGAAATCCCAGATAATGAATATGAAGAGCAAAAGAATATTTTATGGAATGAAATCATAAAAACAAGAGTACAAGTTTTAATTGATAAAAAATCTAGAAAAAGAGAAAAAATTGCATCAATTATTTCTTTTTTTGGATATAGAGTATTAAAAAAAGTCTGGAAAAGCAGGTTTGCTATAAAGAGAAAAGAATTTAAATAAAACTTTTTACTTGGTATTTAATACAGACATATTGAAAGGAATGAAAATTATTAATGAATATCAATAATCTGATGGATAAAAAAATATTGTTTATCACACCTGCTTTTTTTAATTATTATATAAATATTATTAATGGACTTGAAAGTAAAGGTGCAAAAGTTTATTTGATAAATGAAGATTTTGCACAGACAAGTTATTTGTATAAGTTTTTTTTCAGAAAAAATGAGATAAAAAAATTCAAATATGCGGATAAAAAAATATTAAATGAGTTAAAGAAAATTAATGAAATAATTGATATTGTTTTTGTCTTAAAAGGAGAAGCTATAAGTACAAACATAATGGATTTTCTGAAAAAAAAATATCCAATAGCAACTTATATTATGTATCAGTGGGATAGTGTAAATAATAATCCAAATGCAATTAATATTGCAAGGTATTTTGATAAAATATTTACATTTGACCCATATGATGCAAAGGAAAATGGCTGGGAATACAGACCACTTTTTTATATGGAAAAATCTTGTAATCCACATACAAAAAAAGATATACAACTTGCAATGATTGGAACATTGTATTATAAACGTGTAATGGTGTTGGAAAAATCAATTACGATATGTGAAAAATTTAATTATTCAATGATAAAGTATTTGTATGTAAACAAAGCGGAGTATTATTTGCATAAATATATATTACATGATGACAGATATAGGGCAAGAATTAAGGATGGAATACAGTTTAAACCATTGCCACAAGATAAAATTGATAAAATTTATGACAGAACCATGGCATTAATTGACTATACTGTGGAAGGGCAAAGTGGTCTTACAATGCGGACAGTTGAAGCAGCAGGTCATCATTGCAAAATTATTACAAATAACAGAAGTATATTAGATACAGGATTGTATAATGAAAATAACGTATATATATATGATTTAGATAATTTTGAAATCCCATTAGAATTTATGGAAAAACCATACAAAGAATTGAATAAAGAGGTATATAGATATTATAGTTTAGAGGGATGGATAG
>VSNJ01000305.1 GCA_009774235.1 Lachnospiraceae bacterium | reverse complement strand
CTGCCTTTATATCAGAATATTTTCCCATATGATTATAACAGTTTTTTTGCATTATGTCCAAAAGACTAATTGAAGTTCATAAAAATAGGATTTGACAAACTGCTGGTTTTCATGCTAAAATAATCTGCACTAATTTTAAAGGAGAACAGTTTCATGAGCTTTTACATTACAAACGAACTTCCGCCTAAAAAGAAAATCAGCTCTGTACAATCAAATCCGATGAAACATTGTACAGAGTATAGCGTAATATAACACGTTAGGATTTCATCGGGAAATATAGCAGTACATGAGAGGGATTTTATATCTTTTTTCATATATTGTTTCTTTTCCCGTACAAATTTGTGTGCAGCAGGCTATGGACAGTGTTTTGTCCGTAGCCTTTTGTTGTATATGGACTGTTTCCTAAAAGCGGTTTGTGATGGAACGGATATAGCAGAAGGCATGATACCAAGAGTATCTGGCTTCTGCTATTTTTTTGCCCATTTTGGAAAATCAGACAGGAAAAAGAGAGGACAATGATTATGAGTTTATTAGAAGTTACGGGATTAACACATTCTTTTGGAGAAAATTATCTGTTTAAAAACGCAGATTTTACATTGAACAAAGGGGAGCATATCGGAATTGTCGGTCAGAACGGGGCGGGAAAAAGCACATTCATAAAGTTTTGCACAGAGCAGCTTATCCCCGACTCTGGCAGGATAGTATGGCAGCCGAACACAAAAATAGGGTATCTCGACCAATACGCCCAAATTGAAAAAAGCGTGGCAATGAGGGAGTTCCTACAATCCGCATTTTCTGGGCTGTATGAGATAGAAAACAGGATGAATGAGCTGTACTGCCAGTCTGCGGATGGGGATATGGCGAAGCTAAGCACGGCGGCAAGGTATCAGGAAGAATTGGAGCGCAAGGAGTTTTATTTGATTGACACAAAGATAGAACAGGTGGCAACAGGTCTGGGCTTGACGGCAGTCGGGTTAGACAGACCGATTGAGCAGATGAGCGGCGGGCAGAGGGCAAAGGTCATACTGGCAAAATTACTGCTTGAGAAGCCAGATATTTTGCTTTTGGACGAGCCGACAAACTTCTTGGACAAGGAACATGTTACATGGCTTGCCGAATATCTTTCCAGCCTGCTAAACGCTTTTCTGGTAGTATCACATGACTATGACTTTTTAGAGAAAATATCCACAAGGATATGCGACATTGACAACGAGAAGATTACAAAATATTTTGGCGCTTATTCAGAGTTCACGAAAAAAAAGGCACTGCTCCGTGAGGATTATATCAGACAGTATGCCGCACAGCAGAAAACCATCAAAAAGACGGAAGAATTTATCCGCAGGAATATTGCAGGGAGAAAGTCAAAAATGGCTCGTGGCAGGCAGAAACAGCTTGACCGAATGGATAAGATGGAAGCTCTGGAACAGAAAGAAATCAAGCCACATTTTCGGTTTGAAGCTCTCCCGCTGACTACGACAGAGCATCTAAAAGTAAAACATCTGGATGTTGGCTACCACTATCCTGTTTTGTCGGACATCAGCTTTTCCATAAAAGGGGGAGAGAAAATTGTTATGACGGGATTTAACGGCATCGGCAAATCCACCCTGCTAAAAACGCTTATCAGTCAAATCCCCTCATTAAGCGGGAATTTCCGTTTTTCGGAGCAGGTAAAGATAGGGTATTTTGAGCAGGAGCTGGCATGGGCGGATATAGAAAAAACGCCTATTCAGATTGTTTCCGATGCTTACCCATCGCTTACGATAAAAGACGTGAGAAAGCGTCTTGCAGGCTGCGGCATCTCAAGCAAACACGCCATGCAAGAAATCGGGACTTTGAGCGGAGGGGAACAGGCAAAGGTTAAAATGTGCCTGCTCATAATGAAGCCGTGCAATTTCCTTATCATGGACGAGCCGACAAACCACCTTGATGCACTGGCGAAAGAATCGTTGAAAACAGCACTGGAAGAATTTGAGGGAACAGTGCTGTTGGTGTCGCATGAGGAAGCGTTTTACCGAGAATGGACGCAGAAAGTGATAAACATAGAAAAGAAAATATAGGTGAAAGGCACATTTCTAAATAGTGCCAGAGGCAAGGGGAAGCCCGCCAAATAAAAAAACAGCGTTTGGTGGGCTGCTTTGCCATGCCAAAAATAAAAGTCCTTCCAAACCTGCTTTAGTTTGGAGGGATTTTTATTGCCTGCAAATAGCAATTTCCATATACATATATCATATCGGGGATGGGTGGACAGCCT
>VSNJ01000304.1 GCA_009774235.1 Lachnospiraceae bacterium | reverse complement strand
TATATGTGTTCCTTTTTTTGAATAGCGTATTAGTCCCATGGTTGTTTTCTGGCCTTTCTTAGTACCTGGGTCTATATTATTCTCCAATAATTTTACCAAAGTTAACCCTTTCCCGGTCATTTCCTAGCCATTGGCCAGTTCCAGCAAATTTGTTAACTAATTTCTGGGCATCATCAACTGTGCCATAAAATATACTTATGTCTTTTATGTAGTTATTGTGTCCAATAATATATCTTCAATTAGTCTTTTGAAAATATTACAAAAAATCTGCTATACTTTAGCAAGAACCGGATCAAGAAGTTGTCTTACTTCTAAAGTGCATTCTGCATAGATTTTTAAAAATTCAAGGAATGGGAAAATACCAAAATACTGCCCTGTATATACAACTACCTCTTTCAGTTTTGTTTCTTTGTAGTTTTTGGCAGCAACAGGCAGTGACCTGCCTGTGTAAGCCTGCCCTTCTTCAAGGTTTTTATATATCTGGAAGAAAAGGTAGCCAATAAGTGTCATTATAATATGGAAAGTAATATAATTATATTTTGTACTTTTGAAACCACTTAATTCCCAGAAATCTTTCATCTGGCGGAAGTCTTCTTCTATTTCTGGGCGCAGTCCATATAAATTCATAAATCTGGATAATCTGGCGTGCAGTTTTTGTGGTATCAGTAGTCATAAAGACAAAAAATTTGTCTGTTTTTTTATCATGTACAACACATGCATTGACAGGGACATCCTTTTCAGGGGTGTCACTTGCCCATAACGGTCCAAGGGACTTTACAAGCTGTATTTCCTGGTCTTTTCTTTTTTTATCTGGGTGTTTCTGCCATTTACCACTGGAAACAGCCAGTGATACTGCGTCTTTAAATATGTCCATGTTTTCCCTTGCAGGGATATATGTGTCAACTTTACGTTCTGTTTTAAGGTAATTTGTCATTTCATGTGACAGGAACCCCCTGTCATTTATTAAGATGTCATTTTCATGGAAACAGGAAGTGTTTTTTAACATTTCCCTGCATAATTCCATGTCATGGGTTTTTAAAGTACCAAAAACAATTTCTTCTGCTACGCCTGAATCATCCATGACACCACGCAGTACACCTAGTTTATATCCACGCATGGTTTCACCATCTATAGTTACAACAGAGGAATTTTCATAATTTGTGTTATTAAGGTTAACAGGGATTTTAGTACAGTCCAGTATATGTATGCATGGCTGTACACCAAGGTTTTCTAATACATAATCCTGCACATAATGGTTATAGAAAGAAACAAGCTCCCCACTGTTGTACTTTTTCACAAGTTTGCGCATTACACTCTCTGAAAAAAGCCCCTCATTTATATTCCGTCCATAATCCCATGCATTCCAGCCAAGTTCTGCAAGCAGTCCTGTATCTGTAACTGCAAAAGGGATATCTGTAAGGCTTGTTTTCTGTTTGAGTTTTGCAGTAATTGCAAGTGTCAGCAGTATATCTGAAGGAATATGCAGGTTGTCACTGCGTTTATCCTTAAACGCTTCATTCAGAGGTTCAAGAAAACCATGATGTTTCATGGCAAGCACAATAGAATCAGCAAGGGCTGGCATTGCCAGTCCTGCAGTGTCTATTTTTCCTGAATTTATTGATTCAAGGACTTTTTCCTTATCTTTTTTGCTAATCTGTACCATTGTTTCTTCCTGCCTTTATATATAAAATAATTGTTCCCCATATATTATAACAGATTTTTTGTATCATGTCCAAAAGACTAATTGAAGTAATATATTTCTATTGTTTTCTTTCATGAATAGTTTTAATATAACCATTAATTGTATTATTACAACTATATACACCATTATGTATATAAACCCTTACCTTGTCAGCAAAGTATAATACACAGTCTTTTATATCTAGGATACAAATAATTTTATAGTAAATTTAGTTTGTGGCATTGTTAAGTATTCTTTTACACCAAAGAAAGCATATAAAGCTTTGGAATATTTTTTATTAACCAGTACATTTATTTTGTTAACTGGTTAATAAAGTTATCTCTTGCATATCATTTATTACATGGACAGGCAGGAGATAACTTCTTTTGTGAAAGGAATCCAGGGTACTTGGAGTCATAAGGATAACAATAATTTAACTAGTATAGTTACCAGCACTATTTACATCCATTATATCTTGTTTATATAAAATCAGGTTTTCTATAAATAACAATTTCATTAATAAGATTTTCATCGGTAATAATCTCTAAATCTGATAGTATATTATTTGTT
>VSNJ01000303.1 GCA_009774235.1 Lachnospiraceae bacterium | reverse complement strand
AGATGTTTAAGAGACAGCTTTCATAGACATTCTATCCTTACTGCATTAATCTTCATTAAACTTTAAATCTTCCAAAGATACAACCTCAAATTCTGGAAGCGGGAATATAAATTTACATCCACTCTTTAACAGCTCTTTTTCTTTGCTTAATATCATGTTACGAAAATGCCATGGTAAAATAAGTAAATAATCTGGTATATTATTCATAATATCCCTATCAGAAATAATAGGAATATTAGTCTGTGGAGTATAACATCCAAATTTATCTGGATTAATCTCTACAATAGACTCTATATCATCTTTTGAAATACCATAATACTGTAAAAGAACATTTCCTTTTGTTGAGGCACCATATCCTAAAATCCTTTTACCTTTTCCACGCTCTTCTTTTATGAAACTTAACAGCTTGTTTTTATTAATTTCTATTCTTTCTTTAAAATTTTCAAATATACTAACATCTGTATAATTTTCTAATTCTTTATCATATAAATTTCTTACATTTATATTTTCTATATATTTACTCCCTTTCTTTACTACTTTTATTAAAAAACTCCCTCCATTACTATCATTTAACTGTACATCAATGACGCATAGCCCAGCCTTGTTCATTATCCAGTCTATCTGCTTTATTCCATAAAATTCTAAATGTTCGTGACATATTGTATCAAATGCATTTTTGTCTAACATAAGAGGATAATAACTTTGTTCTAAAACCCATATACCATCATCTATTAGTAAATCTGCTACTTCTTTTGCAAAAGAAACAGGGTCTTCTAAATCATAAAACATACAAATGCTTGTAATTATCTTTGCTTTATTTCCATTCATTATTTTCTTTAATTCTTCATTTGGAAAGAAATCGGAAATTAATTTTATCCAATCAGGATAGTATTTTTTAAATTTGATTCCTGTAGGATCAACCCCAATTAAATTTAATTGATTAAATTCTCCATAAAATTGTAAAAGCGTGGAGTCATTACTTCCTATATCAATTATATAATCTTTAGGAAGCAATTCCATTCCATTAATAGCATACTTAACTATATCTGATAAATGTTCAACCATACTCTGGTTTAATCCTGAACGGTACCCATAATTTTCTCCATACATTTCAGGCAAACTATATGAATATTCTAATTGTAATAACCCGCAACAAGTATTTTCATTTTTAGATACACACTTTACAAGGGATAATGGTCCTTTTGTTATTTCCTCAAAAATATTTTTTGGAAATACTCCTGTTAAAACTTGTTCACCTAAATCTATAACATTAACTAAATTCGTATTACCACATATCCTGCATTTGTTTATTTTTTTATACATAACTTCCCCTTTTTACTTTATAAATATTTGTCATTTAATCCACTATTATACCTTTTACTCTTTACAATATTTAATAAAAAAATTATCTTATAGAAGATACTCCTATTACATCTTCTAATGATATAATTGGACATTTTATTTTTTCTTCTAATACTTTTTTTATTTCATCAAAATTTGCTATAGGAGTTACAATTACTACATCCACATCTTCTAAATTATCATTCAAATCATGTACAATATATTCACCCATCCCAATACAACTATATTCTGCACTTTTATCAATAATATATTTTACATTTATATCTCCCCGTTTAAGATCCAGCAACAAATTTTTCCCTAATTCACCTATACCATAAACTGCAATGTCTTTATATCCTGCATTTTCAAAAAATATTTCTATACTAATATTATTACATTTATCAACAAACCACTTATTCATCAATGTATAATATTTTTTAAATTTAATATACTTATCATCGCTTTCAACAAACTCTCTATTTCTTTCATTCTTTATTGCATTAATATATCTTTTAAATATATATATTTCAGAAAGTATACTACATAAACAAAAAATTATAGGTAAAATTATATTAGATTTTTTCATCAGACTCCTCCAATATTATCTTTTATAATCTTAGATAAAATTTTTAAATCAATTCTTTTCAAAGTATATTTTAATTTTTTTTCTTTACTTGAATATTTATTAATTAATATGCGATAATCTGAATCCATAATATCAATTAATCTTAACGCCATCTCTTCTACTGTTTTAAAACTTTCACCAATACCATACTTACTATATTCAATAAAACAATTAGAATTTAACGTAAATATAGGAATTTCGTATGAAATAGCATCAAAAATTATTCCTGAAGTTGAAATTTTATACTGATTTTTATCATATGGTATAATAA
>VSNJ01000302.1 GCA_009774235.1 Lachnospiraceae bacterium | reverse complement strand
GCTTATACTATTTTGTAATATAATACAATATATATATAAAGTTTTATATAACAGTATGGTTACAGGCAGTTTAGAACTGAACGGAAGAGAACCTGTTACATTAAAATATATAAATATGGTATCTGTAATGGCAAAGGTAGTACAAACTGTACCAGTATTTATAACGGCAGGTTTTTTATATTTGTATGGGGTTATAACAGGTTTTAGCATATCTACAAGCAGGGCTGTTATAATGATGGTTCTTATGCTTTTGGCGCCAATTATAAACAGAAGTTATGATATGGTTTCTGCAATGGCTGCCAGTGCTGTTATTATATTATTGCAAAAGCCATTTGCAGTGTATTCATGCAGTTTTCTTCTTTCATTTGGGGCGGTTGTGGGAATTGTTGTTGTATATCCAGTATTAAAATCACTTTATAAAGGCAGGCCAGAAGATATTAACGGGTACAACTTGCGCATAAAATATATACAAAAGTTTGAAAAGTTTCTTAAAACCAGACATTCTGGTAAGACCAGAATTAATAAAAGAGATTTCTATAAATATCTTTTAATGCATCTTAAATATTTATCTTATATAATTTTTGAAAAAATTATAGATTTATTTCTATCAAGTCTTTCTATCCAGATTATAACATTTCCAGTTATATTATATTTTTACTATGAATTTCCTCTATATGGTATATTTATAAATATTATTGTGCTTCCGCTTGTGTCATTGCTTGTAATTACTGCAGCTGTAGGAGGGCTGGCCGGTTTAGCCTGCCTGCCACTGGCAAAGTTTGTACTTGGAAGTGCATATATACTTTTAAACATTTATGAAACTGTGTGTAAGGTTGCTGCAAAACTTCCATATAACATAATAATTACAGGAAGGCCAGAAAACTGGCAGATAATTATATATTTTATAATATTATTTTTTATCTTTTATATTGTTATATACAAGGATTATAAAAATTCTGGTTTTGTGGCAGCAATTATATCTCTATTATTTTTCTTAATTATTTATACAAAAAGATATAACGGGCTTAATGTATCATTTCTTGACACAGGGCAGGGCGATGCTGTATTTATACAAGATAAAGAAGGGGTTGTTTATCTTATTGATGGTGGAAGCAGCAGTGTAAAAGATACAGGCAGGTACAGGATAATACCTTTTCTTAAATATAATGGTATAAGCAAAATTGACTATATGATTATGACACATCCTGATGAAGACCATATTTCAGGGCTTAAAGAAATACTAGAACAAAGCAATGATGGGATTAAAGTATCATGCCTGCTTGTGCCAGACCCTGCAGATAAGTGTAAAGATAAGGCATATTATAATATAATAAACCTTGCTTCACAGAACAATATAAACACAAGATATATAAAGCCAGGAGATATATTATTAAGCAAAGACAGCTTCCATATGGAATGCTTGCATCCACAGGAAGGTTTTAATGCAGATTCTGCCAATGCTTATTCAACTGTATTAAGTGTTACATACGGTGATAATTCATTTTTATTTACAGGTGATATTGAAGGGAATGGCGAAAATGCACTTTTGGAAAGGCTGGTTACAGATAAAACACTTCCTGTACATTATAATGTTTTAAAAGTGGCACACCATGGTTCTAAAAATTCTTCATCAGATGCATTTTTAAAAAGAGTATCACCAGATATATCAATAATATCATGTGGGGAAAATAATACTTATGGGCATCCACATAAAGAACTGCTTGAGAGAATAGAAAATTCTGGCAGCAGATGGGTTGCTACTAAAGATGCAGGAGCAGTAACAGTACTAAGTGATGGACAAAATATTACCATAAAAAGCTACAAGAATTAATATACAAGATAGTGTTTAAAAATTAAATATCTCACAAATTATGTGGTTCTGGCAATTCCAAAATTTTACCGTCCAAAAGCCATGTTGCAAACATGGCTTTGCCGCATTCTGCTTGGATGGGATGTGCAGTGGTACATTTTGTAGTGTTTTTTATATAATATGCTTGTTATGGATGGGTATAGATATACCAGTATTTACTGCAAGCCTGGGTCTGGTTTTAGATACACTTTTATATGGAATATTTGGTGTAATGGTGCTTACCCCTATTAAAGGCAGGCTTAAAAAAATATAAATACTGGTAATTTATAAAATTATTGCTTGTTATTCTATACAATCAGTTTTAAAATTTTGAAATGTAAAAAATTTTAAATATACAGGATATTTTTGGTAATGGGGGCTGTCGCACTAAGAATAAAAATACAAGATATAGTATTTTAGT
>VSNJ01000301.1 GCA_009774235.1 Lachnospiraceae bacterium | reverse complement strand
AAATCCTTTAATAAGTCTTTACTTATTATTTCTTTTAGAATTTTCAGGGTTGTTTTACTGTTCAGTTATCAAGGTTCTGTTATTTTATTATTTTGTTGCTGTTCCCAACAGCGTGTTTTATATTACCACTTCTGTTTATCTTTGTCAACAACTTTTTTTATTTTTTTACATTTTTTTATCTACTGTTATAAAACATCTGGTTTTTCGCATGTTTTTACAGCAACGAAAAGTATATTACCATTATTTTCTATTTCTGTCAAGCTGTTTTTTTAATTTCTCAATTATTCTTTTGGACATGATATAAAGTTACAGATACAGGGCTGCTTGCCAAAAAAATGGGGAAACTCAAGAAAAGTTATTTATTGACAGTTCTTTACAACCCCGTTTGGCATGTTATTTTCAATTCTCAACAATAGACTGAATAACGGATATAAAGTCATCGGCTGGCATAACATTAATACTCTTTGCATCAATCTGGCTTTTGATATTTGAGTCTAAAGTCTGTGTTTCCAGTACAGAAACATTGTCTTTGCCTATATATTCTATTGCTGCATTGTTTAGAATTACATTTTCCCCAGATATAGGAAAAATACTTTGGACTCCCCAGCAATAACCATCAGGATTCAAAAACAGTATTGCCTCCATGCCTTCTTCCATCGCATATCCATCTGGCAATTGGACATATTCAGATGTTATTCCGCCCTCTTCGTAATAAATAAGCTTATTTCCTGTGTTGTCACCTTTAATGGAAGAATGAATAGCTAAAGTTATTGGGGTTACAGGATAACTAAGGCTTTCTGTTGCATCTTCCAGATTTTCTGTCAATGATACTGTTATTTCTTTCATAATAGTATCACCTACATCCACTACCTCTGCTTCTACAATGAAAGTAGCTGTATCTGTTAATTGGGGCAGGGAAAAGGCTGGATAAACAGATGTATTTTCATATATGGGCAAATTTTTTTGATTGTTTTTTAATCCAGTTGCATAACCTGCAATTGCTGTTAACATTAATATACAACATACAATTAATAAAAAACTGGTTTTCTTTTTCATATTAATTCCTCCTACCAATAACAATAAATAAGTTGCTTAGATGATGTATCATAATCTGTTAATTTTCTTCGCATTGAATTATCATATATTACACACATCATTACATTGGATGGACACGTAGCGCTAAAACATGATGTTTCATTTACCTCATGGCAGTGTGCTACACCAATTGCATGTCCAAGTTCATGTGTTGCCACTGTTTGCATATCATACTTATTTGACGCTGCACCTGCTGTAAAAGTGTACATTCCAGAACTAATAGCATTTTTCCAAGTGTCTTTTAAGCCAAAATAAAAATATACCATAGAATATTTACTACTCCACTTATAACCTAAATTTTTTCTTGATTCTGCAGCTTTAACGCTAACTGAAAAAGTGCAAAATAACAGCATCATGAATAAAATAATTTTTAAATAATTGATTTTTTTCATAAAAAGCCTTCTTATTGTATTCATTTTACATATAATATAATACTATACATAATATGTATTATCAATCAAACAATAGTGTAACTTCAATTAATCTTTTGTACATAATATAAAAAATCTGCTATAATCAAATGGGGAAATAATTATTCTAATATAAAGGCAGGAAACAGCATTATGATACATATTAGGAAAAAAGATAAGGAAAAAGTCCTTGAAGCAATATATCCAGATACAATAGACACTGCAGGGCTGGCATTGCCGGCTCTTGCTGGTTCAGTCGTGCTTGCCATGAAACACCATGGTTTTCTTAAACCTCTTAATGACGCATTTAAGGCTAAACGCAGTGATAACCTCCATATCCCTTCAAATACATTGCTGATACTTGCAATTACTGCAAAACCCAAATAGAAAACAAGCCTTACAGATATCCCTTTTGCAGTTACAGATACAGGGCTGCTTGCAGAGCTTGGCTGGAATGCATGGGATTATGGGTGCAATGTAAATGATGGTCTTTTTTCTGAAAGTGTCATACGTAAACTTGTACGAAAATATAACAGTGAAGAACTGGTACATTTTTATAAAAACCATAACATAGAGTTATGTAATGAAATGTTAAAGAACACTTCCTGTTTAAATGAAAATGATGTTCCTATTAATGTATGTGTTATTAGTCTTTGTATAATTTAAAAATGTGGAAACTCAAAGTTTTTTAATTATAATAAAACCATGCAAATAAATCTATATCTTCAAAAGTATATCCGATATGTTAAAAATCAGTAATCAATTCATTAT
>VSNJ01000300.1 GCA_009774235.1 Lachnospiraceae bacterium | reverse complement strand
GATTTAATAATATAATAAAATATATTGTAATTAATAATATATGATAGCAGAATATGAACCACAGGCAGATATTGTATGTGGATCAAAAAATTTGAAAAAATTCAATATTTTTTTGTTCCTTACTTGACACAGGCAGAGGTCGCCCTCTCCTTTGCGGAGGTGAAAATGCTGGCTACGGGCGATGAGCGTTTCAAGGAAAAAATGGACTTGGATATGCAGGTGGCGAAGCTGAAAGTCTTGAAGCAGAGCTACCTTTCCGAGCATTACGACCTTGAGGACAGGATACTGAAGCACTACCCGCAGGAGATTAAGGAGTATGAGGAACGCATAATAGGCTACGGGAATGATGCCAAAATTGCCAGCCAGCACAAGCCGCAGGGCGAGGACAAGTTCTGCCCGATGACCTTAAACGGCGTGACCTACAAAGAAAAAGCGGACGCAGGCGGGATGCTGCTTGCCATCTGCAAGGAAAACCCGCTGTCACAGCCGGTACAAATCGGCAGCTACCGTGGATTTCAGATGGAGGTTTTCTATGATACCGTCAATGCACACTATTGTCTGAACCTCTGCGGAATAAGGAAATACAAAGTAGATTTAGGAGCGGATGCCCTCGGCAATCTGACCAGAATTGAGAATGAGATTGCCAAAATTCCTGCAAGATTGGAAGCCGCCAAGACGAGAAAGGAGGAAACCATTGCACAGCTTGAAACCGCAAAAGAGGAAGTGAAGAAGCCGTTTGCCTTTGAAAATGAGCTGAAAGAAAAGACGGAACGGCTCAACGCCCTCAATATCGAACTGAATCTGAATGAAAAAGACAAGTCTGTTATTGACGATGAGCCAGAGCAGAACGACGAACAGCCAGAGAAAAAAAGTGTGGATAGGGAGCGTTAAATCCAGTTTGCACATTTGTACTGCTGATTTTGGGGTATTATAATAAGGACGATTAGAAAAAATCGGAGGTGAGGAAGAATGTCTGATGCGTTCAGATTTGAAACCTTTGTAGACGCCCACAGCAATATCTTCAATGAATACCTCGGCTCTGTCATAGCAAAGCTGTCCAGAGAAAACGAGGAATACCGTGCCGTGAGAGCCGAGATTGAGAGCCTTTATGAGAAATATCCGAAAGTCTTAGACGTGTTTGACACGGAAACATCGGCGGAACTGACCGAGGAAGAATGTGCCGCACTGATTAAAGTGATGGAGCTTAGGAACAAACTTACGGATATGGAAATGCAGTCGGTCTACTTCCGTGGCTGCTATGACAGCGTGGGATATTTGAAAAAGGCAGGAATTTTGTAACGGACTGACCGAGGGAAAGGCGGTGTCGGCGTGAGTGCTGATGCCGTCTTTTACATAGTTCGGATAGACAATAAACACTATATCTTGTTTTTTTTTACAAAGAAATCGCAAAATATTGTTGACAAATTTCGGGAAATAGTTTATTCTGAACAAAAATACGAAAGAACACACATTCTAAGAATGCTAAAGATAAGGCACAGTATTTATGAATTTTAGAATGTGTTTTTTATTGTCTTATTTTGACGTTATATTAAATAGCAGATTATTTTAATTGAAAGAATAAGGAGTAAGTTATGTTGAGCATTGAAATAAGTGAGAAACAGTATGATGGTATTTATAGATACTATAAGGGAGATGAAATAAAAACGGATATTTCTTTATATAATTCAGCTTTGATTTCATCGGCAGAGCAAGTATCAGATATTAAATTTATAGTGTATTCTGATGACAACGGATTGCAGGATGACAAGAACTATTGGATAGTTGGAGTAGGAAGTAAAAAAATGTTTTGGGGATTACGAGGAGTAGCTAATTTTGTATATTTGGTTGATTTAATAGATGATGAATTATATTATCAAAATAGCAGAAGTGGAAACATAAAGGGCAAAGTAATTGAAAAGCGAAAATTTAAAATGAATTTTGATATAGGTGATGTTGAAAAGAAAAAGAATACGTTTCTTAATTTTATTCAAGAAATTGGATATAGTACAGATAAAACTTATTTAGAACAGTATGCTCTTAGATGTTTGAATTTTAAGTTGTTAGAGAATATTTTTAGATATAAGAACACATATTATGATGATTATACAGAGAAACAGTTTCAAGAATTTAAGCAAATAGTAATCAAGAAAATTACTATCAGAAATCCAAATAAAGAGCAGATTCTGGAGGATATAAATAGCATAGATACATTTCAAAATCTTGCTTATTATATAAAAGGAAATAAAAAGAGAGTATTTGATAATAGTGATTTTCTTTATAGTAGAAATG
>VSNJ01000030.1 GCA_009774235.1 Lachnospiraceae bacterium | reverse complement strand
TGGTATTATGTACAGGCTGCCTAAAAAATACAGGTATATTATATGGCTTGTATAATACCACGTACAAATAAAACAATAATAATAACTGGACATGCTGTAACTGCCATATTTAAAATTAATATAAATAAATTATATAACATCTTCCACGCCTCCTTCCTTCTGCACTATTCCCCAATATGCTTGTCAATAAGTTTCTTAATCTTCTCTGCTTCCTTTGCTGGAATTTTCTTTCCACCAAGAAAAGCCGCCAGAAACTGTGGAAGAGAACCGCCAAATGTCCTTTCAACAAAATAAGCCGACTCATCTCTTTGTACACGTTCTTTTTCAATTAAAACAGAAACTATAGCATTTTCATTTTTAATATATCCCTTTTCAGACAATTTTTTAATAGTAGTATATGTAGTAGATTTCTTCCATCCCAGAACTTCGTTACACAGCTTCACCAATGTACCAGAACTAACTGGTGCATGTTCCCATACAACCATCATAAAACGGTAATCACTATCACATAATTTTAAATATTCCATAAAAATCCTCCTTCCAGAATAAAAGGTCTGTTGTTATAGACCATAGCTTAAACTAAGTCTATAACAACAGACCATATTTGTCAATTATTTTTTCAATTATAATTTCTATAAATTTATAATTACTCTTTCCTTGCAACAAAAATATAATGTGGCATATCAATTCCCTTATAATGTTTTACAAATGTACCACATTTAACCATTCCGTTTCGTTCTGCAACATTCTGTGAAGCAATATTATTATCTCTTATAATTGAATAAACCTCATCCAGCCCAAGAACGTTAAAAGCATATTTATTACATGCCTTTGCTGCTTCTGTAGCATATCCTTTATGCCAGTACTTTTTCTGGAACAAATATCCCGTTTCAACAACTTTCTTTCCTGGAATGTCCTGCCTTGTAAGCCCACACTGTCCAATCATATTGCCATTTTCCTTTAAAATAACAGCATTAAGCCCAAAACCATCCTCTTTATAACGCATTATTTGCTTGTCAAGCCAGTCCTGTGTTTCCTTATTAGTAAATACACCCTCATAAGCATACATAACATCCTTATCTTGTAATATTTTGCATAAACTTTCAAAATCCTGCTGTCCCATTTCCCTTAATACAAGTCTTTCCGTCTCTGTAAAAACTCTTTCATTATGCATAAAATTTTATTCCCCTTACTGGCAAAAAAATCATTGCCACTTGTACATTATATATAATTTGTAAAGTATTTAATTTTCAAACATCCAGATATTCATGCATAAGTTTTTCCAAAATATCCAGTTTATCACTAATTACAGATTTGCACTTTGTAGAACGGTCCTTATCTGTTTCCTTAAATACTTTTCCATCTATTTCTTTATTGTCCAGCCCATTTTTAAAAGCAGTTAAAAAATTTGCAAATTTCCCATCATCCAGTTCCAGATAAGTAAATTTGTTAAACAACGTAAACCAGATAAAAGAATCCTTAGCTGTAAAAATATTTTTCAAACTTCCAGTAATAATATTTTCCAGACGGTGCAGGTTATTCCCAAGTATTTGAAACTCCTTTACAGAACCTTGTTTATTAAGGTATCTCCCAAGTTGTTTAGGCTGGCTCTTCCATTTATCAAAATGGAACATGCACATAACAGATTCCATAATTACCCTTTCTAATGTACCATTACTCTTCTCCTTTTCAGTATAAACCCCACAATCCCTAAAAAAACGACAGTCCATAATACTCCTTACATCTCTTGCAAAATTATCTAAATATGTAAATGCCTTCTGTGCAGGTTTCATTGAAGCATGGTTATTATATCTTCTGACAAGCTTAGAAATCTGCTTAATATTACATTCTTCATGTATTACTGTTTCAACCTGGTATTCATTAAATTTCTTCTTTAACTCTTCTGGCAGGTCATTGTATGTTTTATTTTTAATATCAAATATGGCACTATCCCATATAATATTACCATTATTATCTGTTTTTATATTACCATTATTATCCCTGGCTTTGGTATGGTAAAAAATAATAGAATCCTCAATAGAAGAAGTAATTTTATAATTGCCATACCTGTACATCTGTAAAGATACACTTCTCTGCAGCCCGTCAATTACCCATATCTGTGAATTTAATTCCTCTCCCAAAATAATAGGAGGAATATAATCATCCGTTAAAACGGTTACTATAAGTTCATTTACCATACTATTGTCCCATGCACCAGGCAGACGTTGTACATCCTGGTCTGAGCGTATATCACAGTCTTTTATTTTATTTAAATACATATCCATTGTATATGTCTGTTTTCTTGGTTTTGCCATAACTATCCCCTTCTGGTTTTAAAATAATATAGAAATATTCCTATATGAATGTATTGCCTGTTTCCCATCAGAATACTCTTTTCCAGAAATATGCAGTTTCTTCTGGATTTCATGTGGCTTATATCCTTCTGCTGATAATTCCAGTATACTTCTCTGTGTTTCTGAAAGCCTGTTTAAATATAATAAAATTTTATTGTCATATTCTCCCCCTGAAAGTCCAATAACCATATCTTCAATATTATAGTTATCTGCAATAATATCACCAACTTTAATATTTCCATTAATGTCAACAAGTGCATCAATAGAAACAGACAACCTGTCCGCCACACGTTTATAAGAATTCCTTTTAGATATTTCTGACTTTATCTTATTACATAAACACGTGTAAAGAAACACTTCAAATGGCCTTGTATTATCATAACTTCTAATAACACTTGTAAAAACCTCATTTGCAAGTGAATAAAAATCATCCTTGTCCATATCATACAAACCACCATAATTTAATAATATTTTATCTACTATTTTACGAAGTCTTTTTGCATTATCTGCATAATAAATATTAATTATCTGTTCCATACTTTAACAAATCTCCCTCCATTTGTTTATATTATATTATCACGAACATTAGTTTGTGTCAAGCCTTTTACAAACTAATGTTCGCAGATTTCCAGAACAAAATTTTTATCATTAAAAATATATTTTTTGTACAAATATATCCAAAACCATAAATAAAGAAATTAAAACTAGAAATATATATTGTGTTACAAAGATATGGCATGAAATTTAACCTCATTAAGTAAATTCTTTAAAATACACGCTTCTTAAGTGGTGGGGTTGGTTTGCAAGCGGGCAGGTAGCCAATACCTGTTTGCAGGCAATGCGCATTGCGAATATCTGTTTGACTTAGAAAAAAGGAGGATTATTACATATGGAGCAAAATTTGTACAACAAAAAATATTACAATACAAATTATCCAGGTTTGGAAGGTGAAATTGAAATAAAAGATTTTAATACATACACTACAAATAAAAACTGTACCAGTAACCAGGCTGATGCACAGAACTTCCACAAAAAACTGGATAAAATAAATAAAGAAAAATATTTAGAAAATAAATATAAGAATATGTCTATAGAAGAATTAAGGCAGATAAAAGTAATCTCTAATACAGATGGCAGACCACCAAAAGGTCTTACTAATAATAAATGGCAGTCAGAATTTAATATAAGAAAATTATTTATACATCCTTATGGCAATGAAACCACAAAACTTGGCGGAAAATACTCCAGAGAAGCAGGTACATGGAACGGCAGGCCAGACAAATCATACATTGGATGTACCAACTGGCAGTCATACTGTTCTTTTATAAATGATATTTTAAAAAATATCAGAAGCGGGCAAACTGATTATTGTTATTATATTTACCAGATTATGCACCTTGCAAAATTTCATAAAGAAACATTAAAAACAAGATATTGTGATGGATACTGGGAAGTCTGGCTGGAAAGCCCAAGCCAGCCAACGTCAGCCAGACCTGGTACAATAATGTTTAACGGAGGTACAAAATGTTAGATAAACAATATAATTTATACTCTGCAGATACATCAGACTTCTACAGTAACCATGAAAGATACTGGCATAATACCAATTACAGATACCGCAGGGAACAGGTTTATGTTAAAAAACAACTCACAGAAACCAGCCATAAATTAAAAAAACTTGGATATACAGACAGTTATATTAAAGAGTTAAAAAATATAACTAATCCAGATAATATTTCTGATAAAAATATTTTAGAATATATACACTGGACAGGCTTATATAAACATAAACAAGAAAAAATAAAAGAGTCAAAAGAAAAGTTAATTTCACTTTTATCAAACAAAGTGGCACAGAATAAACTTTCAAATGGCAAAGACCATATACGGGTTATCAAAAAAGAAAGACTTAAAGATAATAATGTAATCTCCGCTTTTGATTCTTCTCTTAGCAGGATTATTGGCATAAAACAAGATGAATTAACAAATTCCCTTATAGTTGTACAAGTATATTATTTTGATATATTTAAAGATATTGCCTTCTATGGATTTATTTATAATGGGGCAAAATACAGATATTTTACCTCGTCCGCTGGACAAATACGTAATAAAAAAGCCGTTTTTATTAAAGAAGATATATGGAACCATATTGAAAAAACCATTATGTGCGGGCTTACAATAGATAAAATTAATTCAAAAGGTGGAAATAACGCTAATAAACATCTTGCTTATATGGCATTAACCAGTTCAGCAACGGATGAATGGAAAGAATTTAATATTGATAAATCTATTGTAATTGAAGATTTTGAAACACAGGTATATGGTACATTTGACTTTGTAGATGAAACAGATTATTCAGTTACACGCAGGACAGATTATGTGCCAGTCCCACATACTGATGGCGCTGGAATGATACTTCCCTCAGTTTCTTCAAAAAACTTTATGTTCCGCGCACCATGGATTAAAGGACTGCTAGGTGTATTTGATTTCAGGGAATTTATAAAAGAAAAGGGATTTTCTCCTGTTATTACTGATATATATGGCAAAGAACATAATATAATTAATGAAGATATACAGATTATATTTACCAGAAGCCAGTTTAAAATGCATTAAATATTAGTGCCTTTATGCAGTAATGCATATAGCAAACGTGGTGAACCTGGAAATCCAGGGTGTGCATTACACATCTAGTAACCGTAGGAAATAACGGCTAAGTAATGTGCTAACAGGGAAAAGCTAAGTGGTATTAAAAAAGCATACCATATGCCAACCCCGTGCCAAGCCTTTATATAAGGAAGGTGTAACGGCTATCTTTTAAAAGAGTACATAGCAGGTGCAACTCCTCTATGGAAGCGCCACGCACCCTTTTATATATTTATACAAAAGGGTGGTGATATAGCCTACTCCCGGGGACAGGCTGTAATTTATACAGCCTCCTTATAAATACTGGGAAACCAGGGGTATAAAGGAAATATTATGATTCATGGGAAGAATATAAAAATTATTTTAAAAAGTATAACTGTAGTGCTGGAATTTGCAATATTGAAGAAGACAGGATTAAAAATGCAAAAATAAATTACCAGATGCTCCAGACCCTGACTGATATTACAGATGAAGAAACGGATATACTTGTACATAAATCACTGGAACGTATTAATAATATCTGCACTTCAAAAGAAACAATAATGGATATTCTTGGCATTACACCATACAACACCAATATGACACCATTCCAAAAAGCAGTAAAAATATATCCTGCACTAATAAATGATACATATACCAAAGATATTATACGTGAAATAAAAAACAGCCTTTTAAAGAAATACCGCAGCGGAAAACTTGAAATAACTGGCAAATATACATTTATCCTGCCTGATTACTACGCTGCCTGTGAATACTGGTTCGGACATATTAAAAATCCAGACGGGCTCCTTGCAGACGGAGAAGTCTTCTGCTGGTTATTCAGGCAATATGATAAACTGGACTGCCTTAGAAGCCCGCATCTTTATAAGGAACATGCAGTAAGGGCTAATACAGCCAATAACATATATGGAAGCCGTACATGCAATATAAGGAAATGGTTTACTACTAATGGAATATATGCAAGCACACATGATTTAATTAGTAAAATCCTTATGTATGATGTTGATGGTGACAAAGCACTTGTAGTTGCTGATAAAAATTTCACCAGGATTGCAGAAAGAAACATGTCTGGAATTGTACCACTATATTACAATATGAGGAAAGCAGAACCAGTAAAATTAAATATGGAAAACATATACTCAGGCCTGGCAGCTGCTTTTACAGGCGGCAATATTGGCACTTACAGCAATAATATTTCTAAAATCTGGAACAACGGTGTATTTATAAATGGCACAGAAGAAGAAAAGCAAGAAGCAACAGACTGTGTAAAAATGCTATGCTGCCAGAATAACTTTGTAATTGATTATGCCAAAACATTATACAAACCAGAATTTCCAAAAGAAACCAGCAGAAAAATTGCTAAATATACAAATTCCAAACTGCCAGCTTTCTTTGAATTTGCCAAAGATAAAGATAAAACACAGCTTGAGAAACGTAACCAAAGCCTTGTCAACAGGATTTATAACAAAATACCAGATAAACATATTAATACACGTGGAATGGAACTTGGAAATATTGATTACCAGAAAATGATGTCAGACACAACCGTTATATGCGGTAAAAAAGTATCTGCTTTATATAATAAGCTAAACAAGCAGTACCGCTATATGGTTAATAAAAAAGATGATGATAACAATAATTTAAGATATATTACCTGCAAAACAAGGGAACAGTTATGCCAGCTTGGATATACCAGTGAAACAATTACAGATATGCTTGTTGAATATTTATATGGAGGAAACAAACGCTATAAACAACTTCTTTGGTTCTGTTATGGAGAATATATTTTAAATAACCTTAGGAAAAATATTTCTGTTAAAAAGACTAAATATATCCAGTGTACAGATTGCGGTGAATGGTTTGAAGCTGGGATATCAAGTAAAAAAATACGCTGCAGTAAATGCTCTGTGTTAGAAAGAAAACGCATTAACCAGGAATATTATAAAAAAAATAAGACCAGTTAATACAATAAAAAAATTCCACCACTAATGTATTAAATATAACTGGCAGAAACCAGACAGGCCACATGCCATGGACTAAACTTTGTGTATATATGGAAAAAGAAATATACTATATAGCAATGCAAAAAGGAGGCAGATGCTTATTGGTTATTACACAGAAAAACCTAATAAAACAAATATCAGAAAATGAAAACATTAATTTGGCAACTGTCCAGAAAATTTTTAAAGCAGCAGAAAATATAATTTTTGATAATTTATCTTCTACTACCCCATCTGAAAATACAATTATTAAAATACTGGATGGCTTAAGCCTGGAATGTAATTATATACCAGAAAAAGAAATCCATACATATGACAATATTGTCTGTAAAGCAAGAGTATGGACAAAGCCTAAAATAACCAGATATTATAACAGAAAATTAAATGGATATTTTATTTCATAACTTATCTGTTTATTCTTAATTACAGGTGGTTGTGCTGGGTACTTACGGTATTTCCACTTGTATCTTAAAGTAATACAAATTTATAATAACGGAGGCTGGCTATGGAAATTAATAAAGAAACTTTATTTCCATTTATAATATTTAACAAAGAAATAGAGTATAACCAATATATTACACTTTATCCTATAAAGATGAAAGATATAATTACCTTCCAGCAGTACCAGCCAGTATTGGTATTGCGCAAAGATTCTATTTTTAAAGATAAACATATTATTAAAATGGACTATCTGGATTTTATTAAATTTGCCTGCCGCAATACAGAACTTGCAGAAAATTACAATATGCCATTACTTCCATTTTATTATGACTTTGCCTTAGGGATATTGGGACTGTCATGTGGAAAAAATGCAGAAATAAAATACAATAACTCTACTCTTGAATTTTCTATAAATGGTTTTGAAATAACAAATAAAGTGTTTAACGATTTAAGAAAAATTATAATTATCCAAAATGATATTGACTTTGATATCAATGAATTTATGAATATAGACACTGTAAATGCCCTGGAAAAAGCCAGGGCATTTGAAGCCAGGAAGAATAAAGAAAAAGCGGATATTGAAGACTATATAGATTCATTAATAATTGATATGAAAGTAACAGAAGAATATGTAGCAAATTTAACTGCCAGAAAGTTCTGGAGATATATAAAACGTATTAACCAGCATGATGAATACCAGGCATGCCGTTCTGGACAGATGAGCGGCATGGTAACTTTCAAAGAACCTCTTAAACACTGGATGACAAGTATTGAAACTACTGGCAGGTATGAAGATTTAAAAACAGATGAAAGTGAATTAAGAAGCAAAATTGGATAATTTGCTTCTTTTTTATTTCACAGGAAAATTATGTTAATAAAGGCAATGCCTTTATATATAAAAAACACAATATGAAAGTGAGGAAATAATAATGGAAAAATCAAAAGACTTTTTAGTATCAACTGCTGACGTTGCATTTATAGTAAATGGCACACTTGCTTTTACTGGTACAACTTCACTTAACACATCTATCTCTGTTTCTATGGAAGACCAGGAAATTACAGGCGGCAAAGGAAACAAAACACTGTACAAATATAAGTACGGAAGAAAACTTGCACCTTCTATTGAAATGGCAGAATGGAACCTGGCATATATAGCAGCCAATGTTGGTTCATCTATTTTTGAAGGGCTTAGGGATGTATTTGCAGTTTCAGAATGTGTAACATTAACAAATGGTACCGGGACATTACAGAAAGTCCCTGTAGGCAAAGTATATGTAGAAAAGGCAGATGGCTCATCTGTTGAAGTCACCCCTGTTGGCTCCACAATTACTATTGGCAGTAGCAATGAAACTGTATCTGTTACATACCAGTACAATACAACTGTTAAAAGGGTAACTATTGATGCAGAATCTGCTCCTCTTGTAGGAAAGTTAATTTTAACAGCGGACAAGCACAATAATAAAACTGGCAAAGTAGGTGAAGTACAGATTGAAGTGCCTTCATTCCAGTTATCAGGTACATTTGACATCTCACTTGAAGCAAGTGGAAGCACTACTACAAAGTTAGATGGTGACGCACTTGCAGTTAATGGCGCATCATGCTCTGATGGCTCTGTCTATGCATACATTACAGATATTCCTTCTGCTGCATCTGCAGTTACAATTTCTGATATTGCTGTTACACCTGCTGTAATTGAACTTGCTGCCAATGAAACAATGACTCTCTCTGTTATTGGAATTAAAGGCGGTTTATACAGCAATGTAAGCATTGATATTTCTGAATGTAATATTACTTCAGAAGATACAGCTGTTGCAACTGTTGTAAATGGAATTGTAACAGGTGTTGCTGCTGGTGTTACATATATCAATATAGAATATAACGGTATAAAAGACTTTGTAAAAGTTACTGTTGCCTGATTATAAATGCATTGCTAATATTTATGGCAATCCTCCGGCAGCCAGAAATACGAGGCATATTATGTGTAATAATTGTTATGAACATTTTTCAAAACGTAGTAATAAAATTATGCTTTTCTGTAAATTAAAAGAACATGAAAAGACCTCCAATGAAATGTTAAAACTGTGTATCTGCCAGAGATTCTGTAATGATAAGGATAAATATATCCCTTATAACCAGAAAGAAGGCTGCAGGTATTATAAGAATTAATTTTTTATAATACCTGGAATACAAGGCTGTACACTGCCCTTGTAATTTCAAATATTTTGTAATTACAAGGGCAATTTAACCTCATTAAGTAAGTTCCCCGCTTCTTAAGCGGTGGGTTTAGGCCTTACTTAATGAGGTTGAGTTGTTATTGGGCAAGTAGCTAATGCCTGCTTGCAGGCAAAGCGGATTGCGAATATCCGCTTTGCTTTTATATAAAGTAACAAACAGGCTCTATTTTTATTATTTAAAGAAAGCAGGTGATAATTATGACTACTACCCTGTTTTTTGAACTATTTTTTATATGCAGTGCAATTACAGGCATACTTACAGAAATATCTAAACAATTATTTAAAAATACCCCAGACAATATTACTGCACTGGTTACAGGGCTTTTTACTGGCATTGCCGCAACTGCTGTTATGTACAAGCTCCAGGATATACCATATACAACAGATAATATTATATGTATGTGCTTAATGGGACTTGCAAGTTCTGCTGGTGCAATGTCGGGTTATGATAAAATACTCCAGACAATCAGGCAGATTACTAATAAAAAATAAAAGACAGGATTTTATAAATGGATGCAATAACTGAATTATTTAACCAGGACATTACCTCTGTTATACTTGGCATTTTTATAATTATGTCAGGAATAATTGCAATAGTTTCTATAACTGGCAGATTTTCAGAGATTATTGGCAAACCAGTAAAATGGGTTAGAAATAAAAACTATGACCATGAACTTCTTATACAGACCACACAAAACCTGGATATGTTACAGAAAAAACAAAAAAATGATGTAATACAGTCTGATAAACATGATAATGAAATACGGAATGATTTAAAAAAACTTACAGAAATGTTTATAGATAAAGAAATCAATGATATGCGTTGGGAAATTAACAACTTTGCTACAAAGGTTTCTGAAGGCAGGCCATGCAACAAAGACAGTTTTAAACACTGTATCCATATGTATGAAAAATATGAAAAGCTTTTAGAAGATAACCATCTTGAAAATGGTGAAGTACGGATTTCCATGGAAATTATAAACGAAACTTACAAAGAAAAATTAAAAAACGGTTTTTAACCTTTTTAAAAGAAAGAAGGAATAAGAATGGCTGCAGTTACCGCAAATAAATTATTAAAAACTGCTATAAAAGAAATAGGTACAAAAGAAATACCTGCTAATTCCAATAAGGTAAAATATAATACATGGTACTATGGAAAAGTTGTAAGTGGTGATGCATACCCATGGTGCTGTGTTTTTATCTCCTGGCTTTTCCACAAAGCAGGAGCCAGAAATATATTTTGTGGAGGGAAAAAAGCAGCATATTGTCCTGATGTAGAAAATTATTATAAAAAAACTGGCAGATGGTATCCAGATACCAAAGGAAAGAAAGGTGATTTATGCCTTATGGATTTTGGGAAAGGGCGGGCATCACATATAGGAATTGTCGAAAAGAAAAACCCCAATGGTACATATACAATAATTGAAGGAAATACAAGCACTTCAAGTAATGACAATGGCGGACGTGTAATGCGCAGAATCCGCAGCAAATCCGTAATAAGAGGTTTTGCCAGGCCTAAATATGCTACTGCTTCCACTGGAAAAAACAGCACAGGTAAAAAGGAGGACAAAAAATAATTTATGGGTAATAAAATTAAAAAATATCTTGAATATAAGAAAAATATTAAAATTGTTAAAACAGAGTTTGCTGGAATTGCTGCTATTGTTCTTCCTGCTTTAAGAAAATCTGCCGGAAATAAAAGTAATATATTAAGATTTATCCATAAACTTGCAGAAAACACAAAAAACATGGATGGTAAAGAATTCACCAGCATGGTACTTAAAGAAACCGCTGCAATGCTGTCAGCAAGCCAGGAAAGGCTTGTGAAAGTTTTAACTTATATAGCTGGTTTAGAACCTGATGAAATCCAAAAAATACTGGTTCATTCAATTATAGAAACCCTGCCAGAAGAAAACAAACAACTGTAGTTATATAATTACTACTATTATAATAATAGCAGCTCAAAAAACTTAATTTTTTGAGCTGCATATCTAAACCGATTTTAATATAATCTTTTTATACCAGACAAAATATTTATTTTATATGAAAGGCTGGTAAAACTTTCTGCCAGATTTTTACTCCCCAATAATAATTTCTATATCTTCAATGCTTTTCTCTGTTACATCTGCTATCTGGTCTAAATTATAACCTTTTTTATACATATTTTTAATAAACATATTTTCTGCTATTGCCTTTCCACGGGCTTCTCCTATAGCTTCGCCTTTTTCTAAAATCCCCTGGCTTAAATTACACATATCACTCACATCCTTCCTTATTTTCCCATCCAATGGGATATTGTATTCTTTACCAATAATCCCTAACTTTATAAGACACTGCTTCTTCTGGTTTCATCCTCCCAGATATCCCACAAAAACCTTATACCTGCCTGTAAAAGACAAATACCCCATATAGATTATATCTTAGAATTGCGGCAGAATCAACCAGGGTTTTAAAATCTCCATATAGTTTCTAAAAAATTATTTACTTAACATTTACTAATAAGTACTAAAAAACTAATACTAACCTGTTTATTCTAAATAAGTTCTTTATTTTAAATAAAAAATAAGACCAGATAATATAATTAAAAACACCCAGGAAATATGGATTTAATATTAATGAAAAAAATAAAAAGAACCTCTGCCAGTGGGCTAAGTTTTGTGTATATATGGAAAGACACTGGCAAATAACAAAAATGGTAATTAAGAAGTAAATTGTATATTAATCTAATTTTTTACTTCTTTAATTATAAAATAAAAAACGGAAGTGAGGGGATATTAATGCAAATACCACTATAAGATTTATCCACATGGAAATGTAAAATAACACATGGAAGGAGTGGTTAATAAATTGGACGGACAAAACCCAAATGAATTACAAGACAATTCTGGTACTTATATTGCCAGTATTTTAGACCAGTGCACACAAAAGATAATTTCAGGCATCAGCCAGTCTGTAACAGAGTTAAAAGAAATAGACAGCCTGCTGTCTGGTTCCAGCCTGTCACACAAGTATACCAGCCAGGAACTTAAACAGCTTATAGAAGAAGCCTTTGATAAAGCATACAGATATAATACAAGTGCATCTGGATGGCTTTCCACTGTACAGGAAATGGATTACAACGGATACCATGGCGTAAAAGCAAAGGAACTTGCTGGAACTTCACTGCTTGCACAGTCTTCTGGAAACATAGCAGAAGAAACAGCTAACAGCTGGATTTTTGCTACTGATGCAGCATATGGGTACAATGGTGAAGCAGACAGGCTTAATAATGCCCTTGATGGCATGAACAACATTGCCATGCAGAACAGTATAAGCCTTGAAGACCTTGCAGCTGCAATAACAGCCGCAAGTGAAGCAGCTTCAAAAAATGGTGTAAAAATCAATGAACTGGCGGCTATAACTGGCACTAGCATTGCCGCAACAGAAAAAACAGGAAGCCAGGCTGGAAAAGCTGTAATATCACTATTTAACAGCCTGCAGGATATAAACTCAGCTAAAATTACCAGCACACTTGAAAAAGCAGGTGCAGCAATGACCGTGCTGGAAGATGGAAGCCTACGGCTGCGTACGCCTATACAAATACTTGAAGACCTTGCAAAAACTTATAACAGCCTTGGCAGCAATGACCCATTTAAAACAAAAATTGCCAAAAATATTGGCGGCAAAGAAAATGCAGGCTTCCTGGCAGCTATATTAGAAAACTGGCAATCCTATGAAAGTATGCTACAGGATTATACACGTGGTACTGGCAGTGCAGAAGCAGCAGCTGTTGAAAAAGCTGGGAGCTGGTCTGGAAGCCTTAAGCAGCTTTCTAACAGCTGGACAGAACTTGTAAACATGCTTGCAGATTCCAGTGCAATAACATCTGGAATACAGCTGTTAAATAAATTTGTAACTGCAATGGGAAACATAGCAGAATCTACATTGCCTGTACCTGCTGCAATAGCAGCAGTATATACAGCATTAAAAAAAAGCGGTGGTCTGGTCTGCCAGCATATTGCTGGTAATTTCTCCTTTCCTAGCCTCCGCAGGGTTTAACAGTGATGTGTACGAGCCATAAATATATGGCAAGGACCCTGGTAGTTAAAAGCAGAAAATGGCTGGCGTCTAACCACGGCTGTGCGTCAAAAGCATAACAGCTGGGACTGCTTATACAGTCCTTCCAGCGCCCCAGATTGGGACAATATAAAAGCATACTGGGGCCGGGGAAGCCCGTCCCGGATGTCCAGGTACCATACAGCAGTACGAAAGGCTGCTGTGGCAAGTGTGAAAACACAAGGTATGGTAACAACCCTGGACATGGGCAGATATCCGCAGCAGACAGTCCTAAACAGTTTTTACTGCATGGACTATGTTCATCGAGCATAAGGGCTATGTGGTTTTTAATAATCACTAATGTGTGCTCAGGGGAGAAAGGGAAGCGCACCCTAAATGAAGCAGAAGCCAGGCTGCTTTGCGCAATACATCTTATAAATATGAGAGGTATAAGATGTATACCTGGCATAATAAAAACAAGAAATATTATATCCTTAGTATTACCACTTATAACCACAGCTGCCACACTGGAACTGGCTTTTTGCTGTTTTACTGAATAATCCAAACAACGTTGCACCTGTAAATTTAGATGCTGCAGAAATCCGGTTTATATTAGTACTGCCACAAGTAGGACACTTTGGCTGGTTTGCACCATTATTGCTTCTGGAAAAAAATGGGGAATCATAAATACGCTGTCTTGCTTCCCATTCTTCAATCGCCTTTTCATCAGGGGTAAGGTCACGTTGTTTTATAGGGGCTTTTCTGCCAGACAGCTGTTCATACTTATCATAACGAAAAGCATAATAATAATCATAATAATAAATATAATCTTTCTCTGTTTTACCACGTAAACAACGGTTTTCATCAAAATGTCCAGACTGTTTACAAAGGTCTATGATATGTAACTCATAAGCATCTTTGCCTTCTTCTGTAAGTTTGAGGAACTTATCCTCTGTCATACCAGGGTCTTCTATTAATGGAAAACTTTCATATACACATAAATTATTATCATAATACTTATATGATTCTGCATATATTCTTCCGCATTTCCTGCAATACTTCATAATCTAACTCATCTTCCTCTCTTATATAGATGTATAGATTATACTATAACATATATATTAATGCAATAAAACTGATAGGAAAAACTATTGCTGATATTAGTGGAATTACAGGAAAGCTCGGAGGAACAAAAAATGTATTATATACACCAGTTACATTAACTAATACTGAAAATTTTAATGAATTAAAAAATGCCATACAAAGCTGTAATACAACTGTCAGGATTGATACTGTACTTGAAGAGCATGGCTTACAGAAAGTACAAAATCTTTCAGAACATATCAAAGAACTATATACAAATAATAAACTAAATACGCTTTCAAATGAAAATATCAATGAATTTATCAACCAGCACAACTACAACAACCTTGCCCAGACTTCTAAAGGCATTACTGGTATATCAAATGCAATTACAGAATATAACAAAAATATTGCAGGCAGTGAAGCAAATGCCAGGAAATTTTCCCAGGCAGTGCAAAGTACTAATTCTAATTTTGCTGGATATATATCAGGGCTTAATGGCGGCAAAGCAAGCCTTGCTGGTTATAGTGCACAGCTAGTAGCAGCAAAGGCTAAAACGTTTGCACTGCAGACTGCCACTATGGCAATGAATACTGTATTGTCATTTGGAATTGGTACTGCTGTAAGTATGGCAGTTAATGGAATTATGTATCTTGTAAATTATACAAAGATACAAAAAGAAAATTTTGAAAATGCTAAAACTACTGCAGAACAATATGCCAATGCTATACGGGGTCTGCAGGAAGAAAGTACCAAAACTGCAAAAACAGCAGAAGACCTAAAAAAAAGATATGCGGGACTGGTACAAGGTGTTAATCCATTTACTAATGAGAATAAAAATCTTTCTAATGAAGATTATAACGAATTTTTAGACCTTAACCAGAAACTTGCAGAAATATTTCCAGGGCTTACAAAAAAATATGATGAAAATGGCAATGCAATCCTTGGCTTAAGTGGAGGGATAGATACTGTAATTGCAAAAATACAGGAATTAATAAAACAAGAAAACCTCCTTAAAATGGCAGAGCTGGACGACAGCCTTAAAAAATATGCTGAGGGTGATGGTGATAATAAAGGACAGCTTAGTGTTATAGATGGATATGCAGAAAAAGCTGAAGAAGCACAAGAAATATACGATATATACAACAAATTCAATGACCTGTTTGCTGGCAAAAATGTAGGTACAGATGAACTAGGCGCAAATGAAATAGAAAAAGTTGCAGAAAAAGCTGGCCTTAAATTCACTGATATTGACAGTTCATATGGAACATGGGATTTATCAACCCTTTCTGGCATTAACCAGAAAAAACTCCATGAAGCATTTGAAACATTTTTCAAAGAAGTTTCAGAAGACAGGGATAAAGCAAAAGCCCTTTTAAATAATGCAAACCAGGATATGTCTTCACAAATGATGTTCTGGGTTTCAGACTCTGTGCTCTATAAACAAGGAGGTGAAAACCTAAAGACAGCCATAACAAATATGGTAAATGGCATAAACTGGGCAGAATATGGTGTGCAAGACCTTGAGGGCATAAAAGAATTAATACAGAAAAATGTTTTAACACCAATATCCATAATAATAAACAACCCTGAACAGAAAAAACAGTTTACAGATTCATTAAATAATCTTCTGGACATAGATTATTCCAGTATGCCAGTTGAAAAAGCCAAAAGTTCAATTATACAATATTTAACTGTACTTATGGACCTGTTTAACAGTTATCTTCCAGATACAGATAAGAAAAACCTGGAAGATATGCAAAAACTGTTTGGCTTTGATAATTACCAGCAGAATAAAGGATATAAAGATATACTACTGCCAGATAATGTAGAAGAAGCTCCTGTTTCTTTTGCTAAGGCATGGAAAGAACTTAAGTCTGCCACTGATGACAGCCTTAAAAATATTACATCAGGCCTTCTTAATATGGCTAATGCTGGAACCCTTACACCAGACACTCTTAATTCTGTTAAAGGTTATAATATACTTCTGGATAAAACAAGGCTTAGTGCAGAAAAAATAGTTGAAGAAATATATAAATTAAGGGATGTTGACTTTACAAGTATGCTGGCTTCAATGCATGGAGGCATATCTTCTATATCAAATATACTTGCTACAAAGAAGAATAACCTGGACAATAAAGAAACATCAGGAAATGGCATTGGTGCTGATATATTGTCTGGAATGCCTGAGGGTATTAAGAAATGCAGCAAAGAATACCAGCACTTTGTAAATATCCTTGGCAATGGCTCCTCACAGATGGACGAATGCCAGAAAGCCGCCAATAAATTAGCAGCTGCATACCTGGACAGTAACTACTTTCTTGAAAAACTGGACAACTCAAACAAAGATGCAACAATCTCAATGCTGGAAGAAATGGGTATTACCAATGCAGAAGCTATAGTAATGCAAATGCTTACAGATAAGAAAGAAGCTTATGCCCTTAAAACACAAATAGCTGCTGATGAAACAATTAATTTCAGCAATACTACATGGGCAGCAATATCCAGTACAAATGCCTACCAGATAGCAAGTGAACAGGCACAGGCAGCTTTGTACAGACTGTATTTACAGGAGTATGTATTAAATAATTCCAAACTTTCACTGCGTGACAAAGCCAAAGCATTAAAAGATTATGCATTAAGCATGGGTGAAACAGCACTTGTAGCAGAAGCAAGTGCTTATGCATTAGAAAAGTCTGAGCTGGAAATAACTAATAAAAATGGCAAGAAAAAGAAGAAGAAAAATAATAAATACTTTTCTAACTTTACAGATTATATGGAAAAACACTTGCCACATTTTAAAAAAATTATTCCTGATATTTCTGCAGGTAATGCAGGAAGTACAGGAAGTGGAAATACTTCTGGAAATATTCCTAAAACTCCTTCCAGCAAAAGCACGAAAGCCAAGGAATCCAAAACTGAAATAGACTGGCTTGCCCGTGCAATAGACAGTATTATAAACAAAACAGATTTGCTTGCAGCAAAACTTGAAAATCTTTTTACTAATAAGAGAATTTCTAAAAATCTTAAAAAGCAGATTAAAGAAGCAAGCAAAGAAATTAAAAAGGCTAGAAGTAATGCAGAAAAGTATAAAAATAAAGCTAATAAAACCAGCCTGCCAGCTAATCTAAAAAGAAAAGCCAGAAGTGGTAAAATAACTGGCAGCCATAGAGAACTTGTTAAAGTTTATGGAAAAAAGACAGCTGGCAAAATAGGAAAATATATAAAATATTATTCTAAATACCAAAAAGCTATAAAATCTGCTAAAAAAGCTGCTGTAAAGAAAAAGAATTTAGAACAGGACCTTGAAGACAACACCACATTAAGCAAAAGAAATGCCAATATTAACCAGCAGATAAGATTAACAAAAAAACTACAAGATGCTTATGCAAAAGCAGAAAAGAACTATAAGAATAAAGCAGACAGCATAAAACTGGACAAAGAGCTAAAAAAACTTGCACGCAATGGCAAAATCAAAGGCAGTTATAAAGAACTTATTAAAAAATATGGTTCTGGTACAGCCCAAAAAATTGAAGAATACCAGAAATATTATGATAAGTCCAAAGATGCACAGAAATCCAGGATTGAAGCTAAAACAAGTGAACGGGAATTAAGGAAAAGTAAACACCAGAATATTGCTGATGATGCAGAAGCACGTATAAACAAACTTAATGCACAGGCTGCCAGCCAGATTACTGTGGAGAAAAAGAACTTGTATTTAAAACAGTCTGCAAAGTGGATTAAAGAGTCTTACAATGCACAGATTAAAATTGCAAAACTAGAAAAGGATTCTGTAAAGGCAGCACAGCTTAAAGCAGAAAAGAAAAAGGCTCTTAATGACCTTGAAATACAAACTTTCCAGAACCTGCAAGATGAATATGACAGTTATGTTTCCTTATATTCCGCTGAGGCCGGAAATGCCAGAAATGCAAAAGAAAAAGAAGCTTCAATTAAAAAACAGGCTGCCTATTTAAAGAAATCTTACAGCCAGCAAATTAAAATTGCAAATGCCGAAGGAAATACTGCACTTAAAAAGCAGCTCCAAATTGATAAAGCTAAAGAACTTCTGGAATTAAACTCACAGATATACCAGAATTATGCTGATGAGTATAATGCAAGTGCAGGACTTGCAAATGCACAAGCTGTCAATGCACTGTCTGCCAAAGAAAAAAATAAATATGAACAAAAATCGCTGGAATATACAATACAGGAATATAAATATTTATACCAGGCAGCAAAACTTAAAAATGATACTATTGAAATGGCACGCCTGGAGGCAGAAATAAGGAAAACAGCAAATGACAGTGCAAAAACACAATTTGACAATATTTCAGAAGAATATGGGCATAAACTTGATGAAATTGACAGAACCAGCAGTTTTATTAATAACCAGGTATCACTAACTGAATCCAGGAATGGTTTTATTACAGCTTCATTATATGAAAAACTTGTTAAATCAGAAGAAGAACATCTTAATATGCTTCTTTTGGAAAAAGCAGCCCTTGAAGAGAATTTCAAAAATGTAGAAACAGGCAGCAGCCAGTGGTTTGAAATGCGTGATATTATCTGGTCTGTTGATGAAGCTATACAAAGTTCTAATGCATCAATAACTGAAAATAAACAAAAAACCATGGAATCCAGGCGTGAACTGGCAGAACTTGGAAGAAGTGTTATTGATAACATTAATTCAGAAGCAGATTTTTATGAAAAAATACTTTCTTACAGAAATATGTTTGATAATGACACAGGTACAATTACAAATGCTGGCACTACTACCCTTGCACTTCACGCTGGTAAAATAAGCAATAAAATTGCCCAGAAAGATTTAATCCAGAAGCAAATTGAACAACTGGACAAAGACTTTGTATCAGGAAATAACAATATAAGTTTCAAGGATTATTACGAAACACGCAAAGGACTTATAGAACAACAGCAGGATTATATTACAGGCTGTTATGAAGAAGCAGAAGCTATTAAAGAACTTTGTGAAGATGGTTATGGCAGACAGAAAGACGCAATGGAAAATCTTATAGACAAGTATAAGCAGACACTGCAGTCTGAGAAAAACCTGCGTGACTATGAAGAAAGGGCTTCTAAACAGACAGCAAATATTGCTTCTATTAAAAAGCAGATTGAAGCATTAAAAGGCAATACAACTGAAGAAGCAAGGGCTAAAATGCAAAAACTGGCTGTACAGTTAAATGAAGCAGAAAAGAACCTGGAAGATACTGAATATGACAAATATATAAGTGACCAGGAAGAAATTCTTGACAATCTTCTTGAAGAGTTTGAAAACTTTACCAGCAGACAGCTTGCAGACATGGAAGGCCTTATTGGAAAAGTAATAAATGCAATGCCTTCAAGCTCAAGTATTGTCAATAACACACTTAATGAAATTGCAGGAATATGGGGAATTGAACTATCTAATGCACTTAATGCTTCTACCCTTACAGGTGATTACAGCACTATTGCAGACCAGTCATCAGCTACAGCATCAATAGCACAAAATATATATGATGCTGTTACAGGAAATTATGCTGGTCTTTCAGACAACTTATTATCAGTTTCTAGCATATTACAAGAAATGTATAACTGGCTTGCCAGCAATAACTTTACTACAGATATAGTAGATGCTATAAATAACATTAATATTTATAATCCTGGCAATTACACAGATACCAGCACAAACATTCCAAATATTAATGACCCTGATACAGAACATATCTGGGATAACAATAATGATGTTAATACAGAATTATTAAATACTATTACCAAAATGATTAACACTATTGGACAGGATATATATGGACAGGATAAGGCAGGTAATAGCTGGTCCAGCCGTATATCATCTGATGGATTAAGCCAGATGTTATATGAAAATACAGGACGCATACTTGATGATGACAGGATACTTGGACTGGCACAGCTGTTAGGCATTAATACAAATGGGCTCACATCTTCACAAATAGTTACAGACCTTAAAGGGCTTGGCTATAATAGCGGACAGTATGGTGAACTCCGCAATACTATTGCCACAGAACTTTCAAACCAGCTTGGATGGACAGAACATCTTACATCAATAAACAACAATGCTGGCGGAAGCAGTACAATGGGTAATGAAACCAAAGAACAGATAGATAATGCAGGTATTCTGTACAAAGTTTCTAACTATATCAGTACAAGTGCAAGGAAACCCCAGGGGTCTGAACAAATGGCTCTCCCAAGTGACCCGCTGAATAGTTATATTTACTCAAGGATAAATAAAATACTTGATACAGAACACTCCAAAAACCTTGCAGAAATGCTTGGAGTTAATACTCAAGATTCAATATCCACGTGGAAGAAAAATGCAGCTGCCAGCCTTAAAAACATTGGTTATTCACAGGGAGGAATTGCAGAAACCTTAAAAAAAATACCTGGTGAAACTGGTGATGACGGCTGGTGTGTTGTACAACGTGGGGAAGGTATTTTAAACCTTGAACAGACAAAACAATTTAGTGAACTTGTAAACAATCTTCCTGGATTAAATAACTATACTACTATGCTTCCTGGATTGTACAACTCTGCCTATAATACTATTGCCAGAAATGACAACAATGTAAATGTGGGTGATATAGTATTTAATATTGATGGAAGCAATGTTACAGATGTAGACAGTTTTATAAGGACAATGCAGCAAAGTATTAAGGGACGGGATTTTATGACTGATGTTGTATTAAGTAAAATTTCAAAAGGAAACAGCTTTGCGTTTATGAAATATTAATTTATACACAAATTCTTTAATTGTTATTTATTGTACTTTGTCAATTTGCCTGGAATCTTTTGATATGAAGCAGATAATTATTTTGCACCACACGGCACGCTCCCGCTTCGTGAAAAACGCAGCAGTGCATAAGCCCTTAAAACACAAGGGCTAAGCACTGGCGTTTTTCAAGAGCCGTTTAATGCAAAATAATTTATCTGCTTCATAAAATATATTCTTTGTGCAAATTGACAGAAACAATTCTAATACAGTATTAAATTAATTTCTTATAGTTTGATACAAAATATTTTCTTGAAATTATAAGCTAAAAACATAGGCATAGCAGGCCATACTAAAAACTTTTAGCTTAAGATACTGTGAAAACAGGTAAGCAAAACTATAAGTTAATTATTAAATGGTATATTAATAAAAAGCTTTTGACAATCTTCAAAACAGACAGCTAAATGTTATATAACAGAGATTACAACTAAAATCTGTCTTCAAGCAATAAAAATTACGTATGTTATTTAAATTTAGCATATAATAATTTTTGTTGCAATAAGTCTGTCTTAAAAAATAAATATTAATTGCAGATATATTTATATAAATGAGGTAATTTATAAATGACAAAAAATAAAAAAATTAAACTTCTGTCCAATGAAGTTAAAACTTTACAACAAAAATTAAACCGTCTTTCAAAAACAGAAAATAATAAAACAGCTGGTTTATTAGAAGATTATAATAAAAATATTTCCCACATTATAAATGAACTTGAATTAGAAAAAATGCAATACAAAAATCTAAGGGAAGAAATTGAAAAGTCGAAAAACAAATACGAAATGTTATACCATAATATTTTTAAAAAATTTAAAAAAAGAAAACTGGGTTTATAAACTAATGTTACATACAATTCCTAGTTATCAAAGGAGGTGCAGATATTATAAATGATTGCTACAGATTTTGAATTTAATGGCATAAAAGCCAGTGATGTCAATTTAATAATAGTAAATTTTGGCGGACCATCAAGGGAAGGGGTTGTTTCTTCTGGCAGCAAAATTACATTTAACAGTTCAAAAGCAATTAATAGCAAGAAATGGAATTTCCATGGTTCACATTATGAAGAACAGCTGGCGTTTACATTCCAGGTGGCAAGAATTAACCTGCATAAACTTCCACAGGAAACATTGCCTGTTACTTCATACGAAAAAGCTTACTATATAAACTGGCTCTGCAGGAAAGATGGGTATAAATATTTACGTTTCTTTGAAAATGGCTATGAAAACATATTTTACAATGCAAAGATTGAACTTGAATGGATTGAATATGGCGGCTGTACATATGGTGCAGAACTGTCTGTAACATGTGATTCCCCATTTGGATACTCACCATTACAGTCTTTTGAAACAAGTGTTTCATCTGGTGGTTCTTTTACCATATATAATGATTCTGATGAAACAGGTTCTGTTATTCCACAACTCACAGAAATAGAAATATTATCTGATGGTGATTTCAGGTTAAGCAATTCAATAAGCCCTCTTTATATTGCAAACTACACAGAACCCAGTGACGATGTTGTTATAAAAGGCTGTAAACGTGGCGAAATAATCACAATTAAGGGTGATACAAAACAAATTGCAACAAACCTTGTAACACATAATATAGCAAATAGTTTTAACTATATTTACCCACATATAATTAACCTTGATGAACTTCACCCAGAAGGAACAGAAACCCCAAAGTCTGTTTCTATGTTAAGGAAAAATATATTTACATTATCAGGATGTAGTGCAAATATAAATATGGCTTATAGAACTGTAAGATTTGCTGTAATTTAACCTCATTAAGTATGCACTTTAAAATGCACGCTTCTTAAGCGGTGGGTTTGATTTACCAGGGCTTACTTAGTCCGGCAGGAGTCCAGGCTTCTTCCAGACTGCCGCAAAGCGGCAATGAGGTTGGTTTGTTATTGGGCAATGCTTGACTAGAAAACTATGCGGCTATATTTGCCAGGCAAGCAAAATGGCTAATAAAGATATCTTTTGAGGGCATGCTTAATAAAGTTAAATAAAAAAGAAAGGACATATTTTTCCCGTGGCTAATGTAAATGAATATGATAAAATAAAATTTAGATATAAAATTAATTATGATGGTACCATTTCTGAACCTAATATATATTTATGTAACAGGCAGCTTGAGAAAACAGGCCAGCTTGTATATGAAAACCTGTCTGTAATCACAAATTTTGCTTCTGCCAATGAATGTTCCTTTAAATTTTTTAAATACTATGACTGGGGTACTAATCCATACTGGAATAAGTTAAAAGATACTTCTGTTATACTTATTGAAGGTTTTGGATATTTTGAAGTATCTGTGCCAGAAAGTGAAACAGATACTATTGTAAAAAATGTTGAAGGAAAGTCTTTGCAGGAAACTGAACTTGGACAATGTTATTGTACATTACAGATTAATACAGAAGATGATATTGCAAGGCCAGATTATAACGAAAATTATCCTACATTATTCTTCCGTACAGACGGGCATACAGAAGCATCATTATTGCACAGAATCCTTACTTATGCCCCACACTATTCCATTGGACATGTTGACAGCAGTTTAAAAAATATTAACCAGGAATTCAGCTGTACAAATACATCTGTATGGGATTTCTTTAATAGCATATCAGAAGAAACAGGATGTGTTTTTATATGTGACCCTTATTCAAGGACAATTAATGCTTTTGACCTGTCAGACTATTGTAATAACTGCAATGGAAGACATATTTTTGCTGGAAAATGCCATGATTGTAACAGTACAGATATAGGACATGGCTATGGCAAAGATGTTACATTGTATATTGATACCAGAAACCTGGCAGAAGAAATAACTTTAACAGGTGATAAAGACAGCCTGAAAAACTGCTTTAAACTTGAGGGTGGTGATGATGTAATTACAAACCGTATTGGTGAAAGGGTAATCGGAAATACAAATTATATATGGACATTTTCAGATGAAACATATAAAGAAATGTCAGATAATCTTTGTTCAAGGTATAAATCATATATTGCACATGTAGAAAATTACCAGAATGAATTTAATTCTTTATGGGAAGAAAGGGACCGGCTTCTTGATAATGTACTTATGTGGGAACATAACAGGTTTCCAGAAACAGAAAATAAAAATTATACACCATCAGAAGCCTGGAATATAGTTACAAAAAGAATTACTTATACCAGCATAAGCAGCAAATATACCACATTAGACAGGCTGTCCAAAAATATTTTAAATTATATCCAGTTAATACTGCCAACAGGTTATGGATGTAAATTCCAATTAAAAAATGATGGCACATGTAATTATGGATGCAGTTATATAAATGATGGTGGCACTGATGTAATAAATACATGGTGGGGCTATCTTTATATTTATATAAAAAACTGTACTGATAAAAACGGAAGTGATATTTATTATCACAATAGTAATAAATGGCAGCTGGATGTTAAAAAAGGATATAACTCTGTTCCTTCTGGTGATACTTATAATAATGATTATTTTCTCTATTTAAAGCAACAGCTTGATACTGCACTTGCCAAATCTGGAATACCAGATACTCCAAAGTACGATACTGATTATACTGATAATATTTCCAGCCATTTAAATGATAAAGATTATTATAAAAATTATTTCAGGCAATATTCCATTGCACAACTTTCATCATGGGCTGATGCCTATGAAAAATGTACTGTTGTTATTTATAACCTGGAAAGTGATATTGTAAATAATAACAATAAAAATTTTTATTATGCTGTTAATACAAGCGGCACTAAATCTTCTGAAACAATTTATAATGCATTATTAAAAAAATATATTGGTTTCAAAAATTATATAGAAACAATTATTAATGAATACCAAGGCTATGTTGATACTGGCAATGCAAGGATAAATGCCATTGATAAAAGGCTTGGGGAAATAAATGCATCATGCTGCCTTGAAAATTATCTCGGCAGCCAGTTATACAATGAACTTCTTTCATTTAAACGTGAAGAAGTTTATAGTAATTCTAACTTTATATCAGATGGCCTTGATGATTCCCAGTTAATGAAACGCATTGAAGAATTTATCTTAACTGCCAAAGAAGAACTTGCCAAAGCATGCCAGTTACAATACACTGTTACAACAAAAATTGGTAATCTTTTATCAATAACAGATTATAAAGACTGTCATAATTATTTTGTACTTGGCAATTATATCAGGGCAAAAACAGATAACCAGCTTGTCAAAATGCGTCTGGTAAGTGTAAACTTTGACTTTAATTCTGTTGAAAGCATTAATGTAACCTTTTCTGATGCTATAACTGGTACATCTTTAAGCAAATCAATAGAAGAAACCCTTGCCAGTGCAAAATCCATGGCAACAAGTTTTAACTATATACAGCACCAGTCTGCAGCAAACAACAAAAAGATGGATATTTTCAGCACAATGTTTGAAAACGGGCTTGATGCAACCAAAACACTGGTAATGAATTCAGATAATCTTTCTACCATAATAGATACACATGGAATACTGACAAGACAATATAATTATGATACTGGAAGTTACGACCCTTGCCAGTTAAGAATTACAAATGGTACAATAGCCATTACAGATAATGGCTGGAAAACAATAAGTGCTGCATTTGGCAAAATTGTCTGGAAGAACAAGGAATGTTATGGCATTATTGCTGAAAAACTTATAGGACAGGCACTTATAGGAAATACATTTGAAATTAATAATGTTTCAGGTACTTATACAATTAATGATGATGGTTTCAGAATTTCTAATAATGGTAATTCTATTTCATTAAATGCAGATGATTGTTCTTTTAGTATTGAATACCAAGGGAAAAAAGCACTATATTTTACACCACAGGATGGTCTGTATATCTCTGGTAAAATCAGGGGCGGAAGCATAAATATCAATGATAAATTTATTGTAGATGAAAATGGGGACGTTACTGCCGTAAATGGTAAATTCAGCGGAATAGTTACAGATAGTACATTTAATATTAATGGTAACTCTGTTATTGATATTAATGGAAATATTGAAACAAAATTTATTAAAAGCACAAATGCTATTATAGGTAACTGGGAATTTAGCAGAGATAAAATTAAAGGAACAGCTTATAAAAACAATCCACACATAATAGATGTAGAAAACCCGCTTTGGATACAATCATCTGATGAAATTACATTAGCAACAAGAAGTAAAGTTAATGTACCTAATTGTCTATTATATGTAAGAGGAATACGCAATGTTGATTTTGCTTATGATCTTAACCTTAGTGCAAAACAGAGTATTATTCTTACACCTGAAAACGGTTTCATTTCACTAAATGGAGATACAGAAGCTAACAATATACAAATTAATGGAACTTTGCGTTTTAGAGAAAAAGATGGAACCCTAAAAACTTTGAAACCTGAATGTTTTATTTAAAAGCCATGTATATTTAATACAAATTTATATAATAAATAATTTTATCTGGAGGAAAAAATGAATAAACCAATACAATTAATTATTGCTGATTTTAGAAAAGAATTAAGTAATACTATAAACGACACATATCTTCCAATGGTTTGTATTACGCCTGTTGTTAAAGACTTATATGAACAGTGTGTATTAATTGAAAAAGAACAATTCAGACAAGCAGAGGAAGAATATACCCAAAATATTGCAGAAGAAAATAATATTAATAGTAACCAGGAAAAACTGGAGAATTAATAAATCATTACAATATATAACAATTATTAATTTTATTATTTGTTATATATTTTATATTTAATCCGCCAGTTTCTTTTTTATTAAATTTAAGGAGGGTTTATAAATGTTAAATACAATAACCCATGAAATAGACTTAAATATGTCACAGCCTTGTAATTTCCAATATATACATATTATGCAGTATGATTATGACGCTGAATATATAAAATGTAATTTATATGATGGTAACAAACCATATATAATTTCTTGTACAAAAGACAGTATAATTGTAAAATGTGAACTGCCTGATGGTAAAGAAATTGAAAGTAAAGTTGAAAACATAGACAACAACAGTGTTACTTTCAAAATCAGTGACAAAATGACACAAGTAAAAGGGGATGTATTTACTGCATTAAGTTTGATTGATGCTAATGGTAAAAAATCACCATTTCCTTTTATAATGAAAGTAATTAAGGCACCAGATGGAATTTCAGATAATGATATACATTATGGAAAACAGGGAGAATATTATGCAAATTTATCTAAATCATATGCTATAGGCACAGGCAATGAAGTCCGGGAAAATGATGATACAGACAATAGTAAATATTACTGTAATAAAGCTAAACAAGCTGCGGATAATGCAAATATAAGTTCTATTAATGCCAAAAACAGTGAAAACACTGCTATTACAAGTGCAAAAAATGCAACTACAAGTGCAGAGGAAGCTGCCTCTTCTGCATTAAAAGCTGAACAAAGTAAAAATATTGCAAAAGAAGCTGAAAATAAAGCATCTTCTGCTATCACTACTATAACAGCCAATTCAGCAAACTCTAAGAAATATGTCGGTTTAGCACAGTCATATGCTGTTGGTACAGGAAATTCTATACGTGAAAATGATATGTCAGACAACAGTAAATATTACTGGGAACTTGTAAAGGATGCCATTGATAATGGACAACTTGCTGAATTTGAATACTTCCAGACTTATGATGAATTTGAGGAAGCATTAAGAAATGATAATATACGGGATGATATACTTGTAGTTATTAAAGAACACGTTTATTCTTCTAGCGATAATAATGATATTATAGACAATGTTCTTTCTCTTGAAAGCAGACATGCAGTACAAAATAAAATAGTCACTAAAGCTTTAAATGATTTAGATGCTAAAATTCCACAAGTTGATGCAAAACTTTCTTCTACTTCTGTAAATCCTGTACAGAATAAAGCAATACATGCAGAAATACAAGAATTAAAGAAAGATATCACTGGCTTTTCCAGAATTACTGTTGATAAAGAACTTTCTTCTACTTCTGAAAACCCTGTACAAAATAAAACAATAAATACAAAATTAACAGAACTAATGGATTCAATAAATAATATTGCTTCATCATCTGGTTCTTTTGCAAATGTAACATTCCAGCTTTTCGGTTCTGATTTATATATTACTTTTAATGAAAATGTTTCTACAAAAGTAAACTTTACACTTGATGGTACAAATTTAAAAATAACAACGGGGTGGTTTCAATGATAATAAAAGATGGAAATTCAAATATATTATCTGCAGAATTTAATTCAAATGACTTACAAAATATATATTATAAAAACGGATTAAATGAAACCAATGTACTTGTATGGTCTAAAAACAACATTGGTAATGGAGAAACAGAAAATCATTTTAATCCAAAAAGAGGAGACTTTACATGTTTTGACGAAGATGGTAACTTCTATTATTCCAACAATAAAGGCACTACATGGGAAATACGTAATAGTTTAAAAGAAAGTGTACAAGAAGACCTTCCAGGTGCAAAAGTTAAAACGGACCGCCAAACTGCTTCAAATAATAAATTAATTGTTTGTGCAGACATATATAACTTATACTATTCAACAGATAGAGGGAATATATGGAAATCTTGTAACCAGCCTATACATTCTGTACATATAGAAAGTGTATGCTTTATCAATGGGAGATTCTATGCCTGTTGCGGACCAAGTGCTGTCTTACTTACATCAACGGATGGAATAAATTGGAATATTGTATTACAAATTAATGCAACAAATTCTTATTTTGTTGAAGTCCGGTATATCAATAATATATATTTTCTAATAACAAACATTATAACATACTACTCTTTAGATGGTACATCATGGAATGAATGTGTTTCATCTGACGGCAGACTGATATCACAACATATTATTTATAATGGTGAATTGTATCTTGCCTATAATACACAACCAAATTCCATAAAAACAGCTATCTATAAATCCCTTGATGGATGTCAATGGGAACATTCTGGAAAAAGAATAGAAACTTTAGGTTCACCATCTTACATAAAAGTATTAGAAGATACAAACCAGTATTATATGTCAACATCAGAAACTTTAGACGGAGAATATCCGTACAATATCTATATTTCTACAGATGGATTACAATGGGAATATTATGCAAATGCCCCTGATAATAAAAATAGTTATATCTTTTATTATGATAACACTTTTTATAAATTAACATACAATGGTAAATTTTATACTTCCACAAATCTATTATCATGGACATATATAAGTACAATCCCCTGTCCAGACAATTCTGTTGAAACACATGGATTTTCAATTTTATAAATGGAGATGATAAAATATATGATAATTTATTTAGACAAAAACAAATCCCCCAATATTGTATGTGATGGTGGCAATGGTAAAAGCAGTGATGTACTAAATGATATTCTTGAAGGTGAAAACATTACTATTGGACGTGATATGGTTAATAAATGTATAACTATCAGTTCATCAGCCAAAATTGATATTATAGACAATTTTAACAGTACAAGCACCACTGCTGCCTTATCAGCTAATAAGGGAAAAGAACTTTATAACTTAATTGGTGATGCAGCAGGTATTATTGACCTGGTAAACAGGGAGGTGGTCTGATTGGGTACAATTACAGATAAGTTAAGGTATACATTAAATGCAGTTAATGATATACAAGCAGCAATTGAAGAAAAAAAAATATCCATAACAGATGCTACCCCTCTAAAATCTTATGGTGATAAAATCCGTGAAATACGGACTTTAGATTTTAATAAATTCCGTCCCTGGATAATTATAAACAACATATATAACAGTTATACTATTGATAATGTACAATTCTGTAATTTTGAATACGCTGGTAATCTATGCTGGAATTATTATGATATGGGAACAGCCAGGGACAGTTACACAAGATTTGATATTAAATTTTGCAATTTTGAAGAAACTACAGTTAATGTAGTTTCAAATACATATAATTAGGAGGAATTTTAAATGCCAGTAGTTACAAACACTTTTTCAGGCGAAGATGCCAACTATAACAAAACAGAATACATTGGGTTACCCTTGACATCTGAAAGTACCACTTACAATTCTAACCATTCTCCAAGCATGTCTAAAATCTTTTCGCATGCTATATATACTACTTTATTGGATGCAGGATATAATGTTTCTTATAATGAAGAAACATATTGTATTAATATATGGGGCTTTGAATTCCATGCTCTTAATAATGGACAATACCCTCAAATTTATGTAAAAGGAACCACTTCTTTGTTTGGTTCAACTAATAATAATAGTAATTATAGAACTAATATAAGTAGTCCACGTTATTCTTTTTCAATTACAGTAAGAGGAAGTTCTGATGCAGTAAACATTTATATAGGTGGAACTGGTTACGAAACTAATGAATATTCATTATTATTTTTAGCAAAAGCTATCCATCTCCCAACAAATAAAAATGGATTCTTGTGTTTACCAAATCTATATAATAGTAGTAATAACTATTATTATACTTATCTTGAAGATAATTTATATACTATACATAACAGTTCTGCAAATTATTTAAAAACTTTTTATGCTAACTCTGGTTCTGCAAATATTGGAACAGGAAAAGGTTATATATTAGTACCACAATTAACTATTGACAGTGTATGGTATATTAAGGGTATGATTGAAGCTAATACTTATCTTCTAAATAATAATAAATACTATAAATTAAATGATGAGATATATTATTCAAATGATAATAAATTTTTATATCGTATAGACATATAAATTTGGATTTTTTGCTGTATGTATTCCTATAAACATAATGCCATAAGCCATAATGCTTTCTGGTGTTATTATATTTGTGGCAAATGTTTATAGGAATTTATCTATTATAAAATCTTCTTGTTTTATCTGCTTTTATATACATATTTTATACTATTTTTTATAAAAACAACATACTGATAAATTTTAAGTTTCTCCATTTTTTATTGCACAAATATTTTGGCTCTGTTAATTCCAAAGTTTTACCAACAAAAGCCTGCTTCCACTTGAATGGATACGCAGTTGTGCATAAAATCTGAAAAAACCAGATTTAAGCATTAGCGCATTTTACAAAATATAACAGCTGCTTTTTGGTAAAACATTTGGAAAAAGTAACTCCAGTTCTTCTTCTGAAAGCTGTCTATATTCTCCAGGAGAAAGATTTTCATCAAGCTTTAAATTTCCTATACTTATACGTTTCAGATATGTAACAGGATTTCCAACAGCCCCAAGCATCCTTTTAACCTGGTGGTATCTTCCTTCATGTATTGTAAGGCACATAGAAGTCCATATACCTTTGTTATTTGTATAATGTTTTATATCTGATACTTTAGCTGGCAAGGTTATTTTATCATCACCAATATCTATTCCTTCTTCAATCCGCTTTATATCATTATCTGTTACAAAACCTTCTGCAACCAGGAAATATTTTTTATCTACATGTTTGCGTGGTGACATAAGCTTATGTGACAAAGCGCCATCATTAGTTATAATTAACATTCCCTCTGTATCTATATCAAGCCTTCCTACAGGAAAAATGCCACTTTTATTATTTTCTTTTATTAACTCTATAACAGTTTTATATTTATTATCTTTTGTAGCTGAAACATAACCTGCAGGCTTGTTCAACATAAAATATACATGCTTTTTATAATAAATATCTGTACCACAGACACAAACTTTGTCAGTTTCCTCATTTACTTTCATTTCTGGTTTTAAAACTACTATACCGTTTACTGTTACCTGCCCTGATTTTATTATTTTTTTAACTTCATTTCTTGTTCCAACTGACATTTCTGCCAGATATTTGTCCAAGCGTATAAATACCACCTCCAAAATAATAAAAAAAGCCATGCATTTACATTTAATACTGCACGGCTATATTGGCACTGCCACTACATATAAAATTGAAAAAAGGAATAGTTTCACCTGGCATGTTATCCCACACCATGTTACAACAGTAATAACTAACACACCAGCCGTCTAGCTGCCATCATACACCGTAGCCACTGCTATGGCTTATTTATCCGGCTTGAATATGAACAATCATTCTCTGCCAATGTATCAGGAATTTATTATTTGATGCATTAGTGAAACTATATTCCTTTTATATATAAATTCTTTTATAACCCTCTGTACAAATCTGCATATTTGTTAGCTGAATTATTCCATGAGAAGTCCATTGCCATTGCCCTGTCTATAATTTTATTCCACTCACGTTTCCTGTTGTAGTAAACATCTTTTGCATAATTTATAGTGCCAAGCATCTCATGGGCATTGTAATTGGCAAATGAGAAGCCGGTTCCTGTATTCTCATACTCATTGTATGGTTCTACTGTATCTTTAAGTCCACCTGTTTCCCTTACAATAGGTATTGTACCATATCTAAGGCTCATAAGCTGGCTTAAACCGCAAGGCTCAAAAAGTGATGGCATAAGGAAAGCATCACACGCAGCATATATCTTATGTGAACGTTCGTCAGAATAATAAATATTGGCAGATACCCTGTCATGGTATTTCCATTCAAAGTGCCTGAATAAGTGCTCATATTTCTCTTCACCTGTACCAAGGACTACAAACTGTGTATCTGGTGCACAGACTTCCTCTATAACATAGTCAACAAGGTCAAGTCCCTTCTGGTCTGTAAGCCTTGAAACAAGTCCAAGCATAAACTTCCTTTCATCCTGTTCAAGACCAAGTTCTTTCTGGAGACCTCTCTTATTCTTAACTTTTTCTTTACGGAAATTCTTAATATTATAGTTAGCATAAATAAGCTTGTCAGTCTCTGGATTCCACTCATCATAATCAAGACCATTGACAATACCTGTGAGACAGTTACTACGTGCACGCATAAGCCCGTCAAGTTTTTCACCATAGAATGGCATTTTAATTTCTTCTGCGTATGAGTCACTAACTGTAGTTACCATATCTGCATAAACTATACCACCTTTAAGATAGTTTGCATCACCATATGCCTCCAGCTTATCTGCTGCAAAGAATGATGCATTTAAGCCAGTAATGTCCTTAACCGTTTTTACATCCCATATTCCCTGGAATTTCAGGTTATGTATGGTCATAATTGTCTTAATTCCATGATAAAAGTTATTTTCCATAAACATATCATGCAGGTATACAGGTATAAGTCCAGTCTGCCAGTCATGGCAATGTATTATATCAGGTCTGAATTCCAGACTTGGCAGGGCAGACAGTGAAGCCTTACAAAAAAATGCAAACTTCTCAATATCCTCATGTGTATATCCATAAGGCTTATCTCCTGCAAAATAGAACTCATTATCTACAAAATAGAACTTAATCCCTTCGTATTCTGCTTCCAGAATACCTACATACTGCTTACGCCACGCAAGGTCAATATAAAAATGCGTTTTGTACTTCATCTTCTGCTTCCATTCATCAGAGATACATGCATACTTTGGTATCATAACCCTTACATCAAACTCTTTTTTGTCAAAATACTTTGGCAAAGAGCCTGCTACATCCGCAAGTCCTCCTGTTTTTATAAATGGTACACTTTCTGACGCTACAAATAATACTTTCTTCATCAAAAATACCTCCTTCTTTTCAGGTCATATATATATTATACCCCAAATATCTGATACTGAAAAGACATTTTTTATCTAATTAAGGTAATCTATACTTGTAATAAATTCAACACGTATAAACAGCCTTAAGCACGCATCTTATACTCTAACCGTATTTTATCTGCAATAAGTGCAACAAACTCTGAATTTGTAGGTTTTCCCTTGCCTGAATTAACAGTATATCCAAATAGTTCTTCTATAGTATCCATCTTCCCACGGCTCCATGCAACCTCTATCGCATGTCTTATTGCCCTTTCCACACGGCTTGATGTAGTCTTATGGTTTTTGGCTATAGTCGGATAAAGGCGTTTTGTAATTGAACCAAGCATTTCATTGTCATTTACTGACATAATTATTGCATCTCTTAAATACTGGTATCCCTTAATATGTGCAGGCACCCCAATTTCATGTATAATATTGGTCACATCTGCTTCAAGGTTGTTTATTTTTTTCTTATTATGCTGCTGGTTCGTAAAAACTGTATTTATAACTCTGTTGTCTTTCTCATTGTTAAGGGCTACTGCCCTTGTCCTGTTCACTACCATATGTGTGTCAAAAGGTTTCAATATATAGTATGCTGCACCTAATTCAAATGCATTTTCTGTAACGCTTTCCTGGCTTACAGCGGAAACGACTATAATTTTAGGGATGCGTCCAGAATTACTTTTTCTTAATTTCTCCATAACACCAAGTCCGTCTATTTTAGGCATTATTAAATCAAGTAAAACCACATCAGGTTTATAAAGTTCAATCATTCTCAACGCTTCCTCGCCATCCGGCGCTGTTCCTACAACCTCCATATCTGGTTCTTTAGTAAGGGCTTCTTTAAGTAAATTAACAATTCTTTTGTTATCATCAACTAATAACACTCTGACGTTTTGCATCACATTTCCCTTCCTGCCTCCTTGGCATATCCTTTCTTCTTATATGGGGTTATAA
>VSNJ01000003.1 GCA_009774235.1 Lachnospiraceae bacterium | reverse complement strand
TATACAAAGATTATATTACTCTGGCAAGTTCCAAATGTTTTACCATAAAGCAGCTGTTTGGGGGCGCTGGTGCTTAAATCTGGTCTTTTCAGATTTTATGCACCACTGCGCATCCCATCCAAGCGAAAGCGTGCTGCTGGTGGTAAAATTTTGGAATTGCCAGAGCCACATAACTTATGAAATATTTAATTTTTAAACATCCATAACATTTCCATTTACAATAAAGTTGCTTAACTAAATGACATTGCATCCAAAAGGAAGCGTGCTACCTGGAGGAAATTTTGGAATTGCCAGAGCCACATAACTTGTAAGATGTTTAATTTTCAAACACCCATAACCTCCTTCTTTATAACCTCTGGTAAAATTCCTCTAATGTAATATGTTTTTTCATTATATATTGTGCTGCCTCTTTACCAACATACCTAAAGTGCCAAGGTTCAAAATTAACTCCTGTAACCTGTGTTTTATCTTCTGGATAGCGCAATATAAAACCAAATTTATAACAATTTTCCCTAAGCCACTTATTACCAGGCTCTTCCTTTTGGGAAACATCCATATTAGTATTACCTGAACAAAGTATATCAAGTGCAAGCCCTGTCTGGTGTTCACTGCATCCTGCTGGCATAGTTTCCTTATATACTTCTTTTAATGCATCTTCATATGACATACCCTTATTTATAAATGCATTTACATCTTCATCAACAAGCCTCTGTTGCTTCTCAGGGCTTCTATAAGCAGAAGCTATCCAGTAACTATAACCATGCTCCTTTGCCTCTGAAAGCATATTTACTAAATCATCATAAAGATAAAAAGAAGCCTGTAACCTTCCGTTACATATATACATTAAAAACGGGTTATAATCATATTCCAGTGGGTTATCCCTGTTAGCAAGCACAAGCAGTTCTTTATTTTTATTAAAAATCTTAAGGCACTTTTTACTTTTCTTTTTGTCAGAACCATTATTTATACTAATACTATCTTGTATATTTGTATAAGAATTATCTAAACTATCTTGCTTCTTATAATTATCATTTAATTTTACATTATATTTTACACTTTCTGCCAGCCCTGCCTTATTGCCACTTTTCAAAGCCATAAAACAAAATATTCCTAAAACCATTACCACACAAATTATACAACATAATAAACTTTTAAATATTCTTTTAACCATTCTGCTATTCTCCTTATCTAAAGTTATAATCTGGTTACAGTACCATTGCGTACTAAAAGCACTGTTGTTACTCTTTACATATAAAACTTTAAATAATAATAGCTTCCTGCTGTATAATTTTTATTTCAAATTTGCATCATAAATGTATAATTACTATTTTATAATTTATACTTTAAGTTAATTCCTATATGGACATACTCTTTTAAATCTGTATAAACCCATCTCCCAACTTCAACTATTGTACCATCTTCAAATTCTATAAACCCTGCACTATAAACATTATTTATATCTGTCTGTTTAAATACTATAGTATTTCCTGATATATTATAATTAAAATAATTAAACAAACATTCTAAAAATGTATAATATGGTTCTGTATATTCTGGACTCTTTTTTACATAATCATAACTCTGGGATTTTGTATTATTTACAACTTCATTACCAGCTTCAATATACAATTCATACGGAATTGTAAAATCATATATTTTGTGGTATTCTTCATCAATATAAACTTCTATTTCACCTTTTTTTAACTTGTATACTGTTTTTATAAATGTTATTCCCTTTATATTGTTATTACCAGCAGACGGATATAACATATATTTTTCACACGAAGTTATTTTCCCCGCACGTAACCGTATTTTTCTTTTTAATACACCACACTTATATAAAACATTAAATTCTTTTCTTATAATTTTATTTATGTTTTTATAACTAATACTATTGTCATTTATTTTTACAGAATTATAATTGTTGCCAGCAGATGTTATTTTGCCTATTGCTTTTATTTTTTCTACAAAAGAGGTATATGATACTTCATATGCATCATAACTTGCATTTATATATTCCATCTTATCCAGAAGTTTCTTGTCTGTATAATCTGTATAATAACCTGGCAGAACCATTGCAAGTGTAAACAGCAGGCACACAAGTATAATGCCTGCTGCGGTACTTATAACCTGTCTTTTTCTATTCATTTCTATCCTTCCTGAACTTTAATATAACCTGTGTACCACAGCCTTCCTTGCTTTTTATTTCAAATACAGCATTATGCAGATGTGCAATTTTAACACATAAAGCAAGACCAATGCCCGCACCGCCTTCTTTTCTTGCACGTGATTTATCCACCATATAAAAAGCATCTGTAATCTTTTTAATCTCACTCTCTGGTATACCACAGCCATTATCTTTTACCCAAAAACAATATCCATTATTTTCATTCCTGCCTTCCAGCATAATGCTTCCATCTACATCACATGCCTTACGTGCATTATCAACCAGGTTTAAAAAAAGCGATTCAAGTAAATCCATATCACCATATATAACTCCTTGTCCTACATTTGTAACAAGGGATATTCCCTTAGGTTTTAAAAGATATTCTGTATTCTTTTGTATCTTTTCTTCCAGTTCTTTTGTATCTACAGCCACCATTTCTATCTTCTGCCTGCCAGCAAATGACAATTCCATCATTTTATAAGCAAGCCTTTCAAGACGCTTGCCCTCCTTAAAAATATAGCTGGCAGATGTGATAATATCTTCCTTGGACAAATCCATTGAACGCAGCATATCAGAATAACCAATAATAGATGTAAGCGGTGTCTTCAGTTCATGTGAAAACGCTTCTGTAAATTCCTCCTGCCTTCTTGCGTCTTCCTCCAGCTTGTGTATATTATCTTCAAGCTGTCCTGCCATACTGTTAAAGTCATTAACAAGTGCTGTTACCTCATCATTGCCAGATGGCTTTACACGTCTCTGGTAATTACCATCTGCCAGGTCTCTTGCCGCCAAAGAAAGTTTTCTTACAGGTCTTGTAAAACTTATTGAAAATAAAAAAGATAAAACTGCTGAAAATATAAATAATACCACAAGTGCAAACCTGTAATTTTTATATAATATTTCCCTGTCCTCAAATATAAAATCTATTTCTTTATTTATGCCAATATAATAATTTCCTGCTTTGCTTTTAACTTCAAAAAAACATTCTATAAAATAACTTCCATTATGTTCTGATATACTATATATACCATAATTGTCCTTTTGTCCTGCATTAACCAGGGTACTTTCATAACCACTGCTATTATATATAATTTCCTTGGATTCATTATAAATAACTATGCTATTATTATTTTCAAGGTTTTTTTCAAGTGATTTTGTTATTTCAGCAACTGCCATATCAGAAGCTTTGTACCCATCAGGAAGCCCGTCAAGTGAAGCAGTAACAGCATATAATAAAATATGCATTTCTTCCACGCTCCTGTTAGTTTCCCTTTCTAGTGAAGACTTAAATGGTATATTTATAATTATATTTCCAAATACCATAAATGCTGCTGTTACAAAACATAACATTGTTATAAATAATTTCCAGAATAACCTCATATATCTTCCCCTGGCACAAACCTGTATCCAACTTTATATACCGCTTCAATATTCCCCTCAAGCCCCGCTTTCTTGCGCAGCCTTTGCACATGCAGGTCAACTGTCCTGCTGTCACCCATATACGGGCTGTCCCACACACGTTCATATATAGTTTCCCTGTAAAGTGCTGTGCCAGGGTTTCTTGCAAAAAGCAGCAGAAGGTCAAATTCTTTATACGTAAGTTTAAGAACTGTACCATCTCTCTTTACTATTCTTGCTGTTGTATCTATATTAAGCCCTGCTATATTTATATACCTTCCTGTCTTATTAAAACGCCTTAACACATTCTCAACCCTTGCAAGAAGCTCAAGCACTTCAAATGGTTTGGTAATATAATCATCTGCACCTGATTTTAAACCTTTTACTTTATCCTCTGTAGTACCTTTAGCTGTAACAAAAATAACAGGTACTTCAAGTGACTTCGCATAAGAAAGCAGTTCATACCCATTAATTCCAGGAAGCATTATATCAAGCAGGCATAAGTCATAATTATTTTCAGAAAGCTTGTCTGCACCCTCATCACCACTACAGGCTAAATCACACTGGTATCCTGCTTTAGTTAAGTTCATACGGATTAATGCAGCAATAGCCTCTTCATCTTCTACAATTAAAATTTTATTCATAATTTACCGCCATTTTCACCATACAAAACAGGAAGAGCATCCTTTCAGATAACTCCTCCTGGTTGTAATTTTTATATAATTTATAACTATTTTGCATCATTTTTGTATCTATTTATTTTATTATGCGAACTGGCTATTATAAAGATTAGCATAAAATCCGCCCTTCTTAAGCAGGTTCTCATGGTTACCTTGTTCAATTATATTGCCATCTTTCATAACAAGTATTATATCTGCATTTTGTATTGTAGATAAGCGGTGTGCAACTATAAAACTGGTCCTGCCTTCCATAAGCTTTGCAAATGCATTCTGTATCTTTAATTCTGTACGGGTATCTATTGAAGAAGTCGCTTCATCAAGAATAAGCATCGGAGGGCTACACAGCATTACCCTTGCTATACACAAAAGCTGCTTCTGTCCTTGGGAAAGATTGCTTCCGTCTTCCTTTACAATAGTATCATAACCATCTGGAAGCCTCTTTATAAAACTGTGTGCATGTGATGCTTTAGCTGCTTCTATGGCTTCTTCTTTTGTTGCATCTGGCTTTCCTATTACAATATTATCAAATATTGTGCCATCCTTAATCCATGTTTCCTGCAGTACCATTCCTATATTACCACGCAGGCTTTGGCGTGTCATATGCCTTATATCTGTTCCATCAACCTTAATACTGCCACTGCCCACATCATAAAACCTCATAACCAGGTTTATAACTGTAGTTTTGCCACACCCTGTAGGCCCAACTATGGCTACACGCTGTCCTGGCTTTACATGCAGGTTAAACCCTGTTATAAGCTTCTTGTCAGGTACATATGAGAAATGTACATTATCAAATACCACTTCGCCCTTAACTGTATCTGGCGCTTTTGCATCTTTGTCATCTGGCACCTGTGGCTCTTCTTCTATAAGTTCAAATACACGTGCTGCACATGCAAGTGCATTCTGCAGCTCTGTTATAACACCTGATATTTCATTAAATGGCTTTGTATACTGGTTGGCATACCCAAGGAAACATGAAAGCCCTCCGACTGTAAGATATCCATTTAATACAAATAATGCACCCGTAATTCCAACACCTGCATATACAAGATTATTTACAAATCTTGTCGCAGGATTTGTAATAGATGAATAAAATGTTGCATCAAGTGAATATTTCTTAAGCCTTCCATTTATTTCACTAAATTTCTCCAATGCTGCATCTTCATGGCTGTATGCCTGCACTACCTTCTGGCTGCCTACCATCTCATCAATAAGTGAAGTCTGTTCCCCTCTGGCAGCTGACTGCAGCTGGAACATTTTATATGTCCTTCTTGAAATAAATCCTGCTACAAAAAATGAAAGCGGGGTTACAATTACAACTACTAAAGTTATCCATACATTAATACTTAACATAAACAAAAGAGTACCTATAATTGACAAAACTCCTGTAAATGCCTGTGTAAAACCCATAAGAAGACCATCAGCAAACTGGTCAGCATCCGCAATAATACGGCTTACTATATCACCTGGCGCATGTGCATCAAGATATTTAAGTGGAAGTATTTCCATCTTGCTAAATGCATCTTCTCTTATATCCTTTACTACCTTATATGTTATCTTGTTGTTACATATATTCATAATCCATTGTGAAATGCCTGTTGCACATATTATAACAGCCATTCTGCCTATAAGCCCTGCAAGCTTTTCAAAATCCACCTGTCCTTTTCCTATCATATAATCTACTGCATCACCTGTAAGGATAGGCAGATATAAAGTAAGTACAACCGTCACTGCTGCAAAAAAAAGCGATAATATAACTGATATCCTGTATTTTTTTATATATTTTAAGACTTTCTTTATAGTATCATTATTTTTTCCCTTTTTCATCACTGCCTCCATTATTATGCCTGCGAATTATATATTTCCCTGTATACTTCACAGTTCTTTACAAGCTCATCATGGGTTCCCTGCCCTGCAAGTTCCCCATCATCAAGTACAAGTATATTGTCTGCATGCTGTATTGATGATGTCCTTTGTGATACTATAAATATTGTAGGGCTGTAAGAAAGCTCCTGCAAAGATTTCCTAAGTTTTGCTTCTGTTGCGAAGTCCAATGCCGATGAACTGTCATCAAATACAAGTATAGCTGGCTTACGTACAAGTGCACGGGCTATAGTAAGCCTTTGTTTCTGTCCTCCAGAAAGGTTGCGCCCTCCTTGTTCTATAATATAGTCAAGACCCTTATCCTTACCTGTGACAATCTCCCATGCCTGGGCAGCTTTTAATGCTTCTATTATCTCTTCATCTGTTGCATCTGGGTTTCCCCACAATATATTATCCCTTATAGTTCCACGGAATAGTACAGCTTTCTGCAAGACTATGCCAGTCTTATGTCTTAACGTATCTATTTCATATGTCCTTACATCCCTGCCGCCAACTTTTACACATCCCTGTGAAACATCATAAAACCTAGGTATAAGGTTTACCAGGGTAGACTTTCCAGAACCTGTACCACCAATTACACCTGTTACACTTCCTGCCTTGGCAGTAAAGTTTATATTTGAAATAGAATCTGCCCCAGCTCCTTTATACATCATGCTTGCATTTTCAAACTCCACATCTATTCCGCCTTTATCTGTACTACTGGCTTTTTCCTTATACTCCCCGTCTTCCATTGAAGAGCTTGTAGCAAGTATGTTTTGTACCCTGCCACCACATGCTACTGCCTTTGTAGCCAGCACTATTGTATTAGCAAGTTTTACAAGTTCAACAAGTATCTGTGACATATAGTTTACAAGTGCCACTACTTCACCTTGTGTAAGGCTTCCTGCATCTACCTGCAGCCCGCCAGTCCAAAGAAGGGCTATAAGTGCTATATTAACCATTATATAAGTAACCGGATTTGTAAGCGCAGCAATCCTTCCAACAAAAAGCTGCATAACTGTAAGGCTTTCATTGCCATTATTAAAACTGCCAAGTTCTGCCTGTTCTTTATTAAATGCACGTATTACACGCACACCTGTAAGGTTCTGCCTTGTAATTCCAAGTACATTATCAAGGTTTGCCTGGACCTTTTTATATAGTGGCATACTTATAAGCATTATTCCAAATATAACTATAGCAAGCAACGGTATTACCACAACAAAGACAAGTGCTGCTTTTACATCTATTGTAAATGCCATTATTGCTGCACCAAATACAATAAATGGTGAACGCAAAAAAAGCCTTAACGCCATGTTTACACCAGACTGCAGCTGGTTTATATCACTTGTCATACGTGTTATCATTGTAGATGTGCCTATCCCGTCCATTTCTGTAAATGAAAGTGATTCTATATGTTTAAATAAGGCATACCGCAGGTTAGCAGCAAACCCTGTTGCGGCTTTTGCAGCAAAAAACTGTGCAGTTATTGAACATGTAAGCCCAATAATTGCAAGCAGCACTAAAATACCACCATACTTAAATATATATCCCTTGTCGTTTAACGCAATTCCTTTATCAATAATTGATGCCATTACAAGAGGCACTGCCAGGTCAAAACATGCCTCCAGCAGCTTAAAGAATGGTCCCAGTATACATTCTTTGGTATATTCTCTTATATAGACAAGTAATTCTTTCATCTGCTTATAACCTCACTTCTGCAAAAATAATTTCCATATTTCTTATTTCCTTATTTTAACATAAAAAAGCTGGTGATTTTGCATAATTTTAGTTTATCCTTTGTTTATTTTTTTATAACAATGTATAATAATGAACAAATTTATTGGAAAACAGACACAATTTATAAGAGGATAGACAGGCATATTCTGCTTAGGGGAGCATGCAGTATCAGGTTAAATCCCAGTCCCAAAGGCTTAATTGTTTTATAAAATCTTTTTCTTCAAAGGTATGAAGATACTGGAATATCTGGTTATTATTATTGACAATTCCATTTTTGCTGCATTTATCATAAAATAATTTCATCAAACGGCTACTATCTGGACTTTCAATTATATACTGGTTTCCGTATTCTTGTATGTATTTTTCCTTTAATCCTGGAAACAGATTATCTAACTTCTTATAAAAATACTCCCTGTTTCCTTCCCGGAGAGTCAGTCCCATGCCAAAACAAATAACGCCATAGACTTTTGCTTCAATACACATATCTAAAATACCAGAAATATTATCCTCTGTATCATTGATAAAAGGCAAAACTGGTGACAGCCATACAACAGCAGGTATTCCTGCATCCCGCAGTTGTTTAAGTACCTCAAAACGTTCCTTTGTTGTACTCACACATGGTTCAATTTTTCTGCACAAATCTTCATCATAAGTAGTTAACGTTATTTGTACAACACATTTTGTCTTTTTATTTATTTTTTGCAAAAGGTCTAAATCACGCAAAACAAGGTCTGATTTTGTAATAACTGTAAATCCAAAGCCATACTTATATATCAGGTCCAAAGCTTTTCTGACATTTCTAGTTTCCATTTCCAAAGGAATATAAGGGTCAGTCATTGAGCCTGTACCAATCATACATTTTTTACGTTTATGTTTAAGGGCATATTCTAAAAGTTCCACCGCATTCTCTTTAACTTCAATATCTTCAAAATCATGTTCCATATGGTAACACTTGCTCCTTGAGTCACAATAAATACACCCATGGAAACAGCCACGGTATAAATTCATTCCATTTTTTGAAGATAATATTCCTTTCGCTTTAACAAAATGCATTTGTCCAATCCTCACTTATTACTTATTAGCACAATTTCTCTTGTGTGCTTTTAATTTCTTCATAGCCCAGTTATAGTGGCTTGATGTATTACTAACAAAGTATGAACCTAAAGTGCTTCCACCAACCCATTCATAAACATCTTTAGAAAACAGTTCCTCATTTGAAAAAGTTCCAGCTAATTTTAAAATTTCATTATGCGATTTTTCAAGCATAATCTTTGCATCTTCTAATGATGTATTTTGATGTTTTTTCCAAAACTCTATATTCATACTGCCATAATTTCTCCAGTTATAAGGTGCTGGAATAAATGGTTTCTTGTCACCATTCTGGTTTGAATGTACCCAGTCCAGTAAAAGCTGGTGCCATTCATAAAGATGTACTAAAACATCCCTTAGGTTTATATCTCTTTTCCAGTGTGCCTCTTTCTTTTTCTCATCATCTGAAAAATCAAAAGGAGTTGATAACTCTTTTTCTGTCATACCAGAAATAAGCTTATTTAGTTTTTCATAGTTTGTAGTTGCTGCGGTTAATAAATCTGTTTTTGTTGTTGGTCTTCCCATGTCCATTTTCCTTTCTACATAAAATACCAAGCCTTCCCAGGAATATTTAAAAACTCATTCTCATGGCTTATGTTTCCTGTTTTGTACAACACACAGCAAAAAGAATTTTTCAAACACGCCTGGCAGCTTTTCTGTTATTAATCAAAACTTCTAAACTTCTTCTTAAAATTTTACCACAATAATACTGACATCTTATGTCAAGATTTATTTTTCTCATATATTAATTTTGCTTGTTTTGCTATTGCTTCTTTCAAATAAACAGGTGAAATTATATCTACCTGTGTTCCGAAAGACAGCAGAAAACCTGTTAACCACGCATCTTCTGGCATATTTGCATAAACTGTTAAACCACCATTCTCATCTTGTTGTACTTGTGTTTTATCAAACTCATCGTAAACACGGTATGCCATTTCTTGTGGAAAACGAAGTATAATCTGATTATATTCTTCATTAGACGTATTTGCTGTTTCTGGAAAATTGCGATGCTGGAAGCTTTCATTTAAAACCTCTAAATCTAAAATACGGTTTAATTTAAATATCCGGAAGTCCTGTTTTTCTGTACAAAATGCTTTTAAATACCATGCTTTTGATTTATAAACGAGTTTTAATGGCTGCACTATTCTTTCACCTGTGACCCCATAAGAACCTGCATAATGGATTTTGATATTTCTGCAATGTACTACTGCTGATTTCAGCAATTCAAACTTTTCATTGTCATACTCTTTATCACCCCATCTGGAAAAATCTACTTCAAGCCAGTTTTCAGAATTAATATTAAACATTGCAGAAAGCTTCTGTAGTGTCTGGCTGTTATTAACACTCTGGATAGTATTTATACTCTGTAATGCTGTGAGAATTTCCTGTTTTTCCTCTTCTGACAGTACAACTTTATCCAATACAAAACCATTCATTAAATAAATACCACCATTTCTGCCTGTTTCTGCGTAAATAGGAATACCTGCCCCGCTTAGGGCATCAATATCTCTATAAATTGTCCTGGTTGATACCTCAAACTTTTCTGCTAATTCTGGAGCGGTAACTTTCCCTTTATCAAGTAAATAATACACTATCTTAAATAATCTGCTCTCTTGCATAACCATTCCTCCTTTAATAACAGAATAGCACTTATATACTGACACACTATGTCAATATTTATTATACCCATTTGTTTCCTAAACCTCAACTATCAAGATATAAACAATTAACTATAGACAAAACAATACTTAACTTATATAATTTTTATAAAATATTACTTTATATAATACATTGTGGGTCTTATGCCAATATCCAGCCACCACAATAAATAACTTAATGGAGGAAAAAATGGATAATTATGAATTTATTGCCCCTTGCCACTTTGGGCTTGAAGCAGTATTAAAAAAAGAAATTATAAACCTTGGATACAAAATAACCAAAACTGAAGATGGCAAAGTAACATTTACTGGTGATACCAGTGCAATATGCCGTGCAAATATATTCCTGCGCACAACAGAGAGAGTTCTTTTAAAAGCAGGAAGTTTTAAAGCTACAACTTTTGATGAGCTCTTTGAGGGAACAAAAGCAATTCCATGGGAACAATTTATACCTGAAAATGGAAAGTTCTGGGTTGCAAAGGCCACATCAATTAAAAGTAAACTTTTCAGCCCGTCAGATATACAGTCCATTATGAAAAAAGCTATAGTAGAACGGCTTAAATCAAAATACAATATAAACTGGTTCCAGGAAGATGGTGCAAGTTTCCCTATACGTGTTACAATTATGAAAGACGAAGTTACTGTAGGGATTGATACATCAGGTGAATCCCTTCACAAACGGGGATACCGCCTTGCTACAGTCAAAGCCCCTATTACTGAAACACTTGCTGCTGCACTTATTATGCTTACCCCTTGGAATAAAGACCGTATACTTATAGACCCGTTCTGTGGAAGCGGTACATTTCCTATAGAAGCAGCTCTTATAGGGGCAAATATCGCACCAGGGATAAACCGTTCTTTCACTGCAGAAGAATGGCAGCATATTATCCCTAAAAAAGAATGGTACAACGCAATAAATGAGGCACAAGATTTAATAATACATGACCTGGACATGGATATACAAGGATATGATGCCAGCAATGATGCTATAAAAGCTTCTATGGAAAACGCAAGAAATGCAGATGTAGACCATCTTATACATTTCCAGAAACGTCCACTTGCACAATTAAGCCATAGAAAAAAATATGGATTCATTATAACCAACCCACCATATGGAAGGCGGCTGGATGAACCAGACGGAATGCCACAACTTTATAAGGAAATAGGAGAAGTTTACAGAAACCTTGACAGCTGGTCAATGTACCTGATAACTGCATATGAAAATGCTGAAAAATATATAGGAAGAAAAGCTGATAAAAACCGCAAGATTTATAATGGAATGATGAAAACTTATTTCTACCAGTACCTTGGCGCTAAACCACCAAAACACACATAATATATTAATACCTGCATGGAATACTAAGACATGTCTGGAAATTGTTTATAAATCATTAAACTACACAAAAACTATACTACTCTGGCAAACTTTAAATTTCCAGACACATCCCAGGTACAGAAAGCACCAGCTTATCCCCTGTACCACTATCCAGTTTTATAAATCAATATCATCTGTCATTGAATAAAAGAAATCAACAATTTGCTTTATCGCTTCAACAGTATCCCTCTGGTATATAGTTTCCCTTTCAAGCTCATGGGCTATATTATTTACAGTAAATGCTGTTTCAAGTATATTATCAAGGATATCACACAGTAATTTATGCGCCTTGTCACGCTCCTCTTCTGTACCTGACTTCATTACAGCAGCATGTTCTCTCCCTTCACTAAGCAATGTCACAAGACGGTCTGTAATATTTATGGAATCATATGACATCTGTTCCAGGTTATTCATGGTATTTTCCATTCTTTCCAAAATATGCTCTGTATTTGTTTCATTTTCCCTTAATCCCATTATATTACCTCCAGCAATTCATAAATACTGCCAAAACCAGCCAGCTGCATACCATTTAAGGCACTTTCTTTTATGTTAAGCTTCTGGCTGTTCGCCTTTGGCATAATACATCTCTTAAATCCAAGTTTTGCTGCTTCCATAACACGTTGTTCAGCTAAGTTAACTGCCCTTATCTCACCAGTCAGTCCCACTTCACCAAAACATACCGTTTTACTGTCAAATGCCTGGTTCCGGTAACTGGAAAGTATAGCTGCAACAATCCCTAAATCAAGTGCAGGCTCACTTATCCTCATACCACCTGCAACATTTATGTAAGCATCATAATCACCCATACGTACGCCAAGCCTTTTTTCAATTACTGCCATAAGAAGGTTTACCCTGTTGTAATCTGTGCCTGCTGTGGCACGCCTTGGCATATTGAAATTCGTCTGGCATACAAGAGCCTGGACCTCTGCAAGTATAGGCCTTGTACCCTCCATTGAGCATGTTACTACAGACCCTGGCTCATTCTCAGGCTTGCCCTGGAGCATATATTCAGATGGGTTCAGCACTTCCTTAAGCCCGTCTGCGCACATTTCAAATACACCTATCTCATCTGTCGGGCCAAAACGGTTCTTTACCCCACGTAAAAACCTGTAAGAAGCACCTCCGTCCCCCTCAAAATACAATACAGTATCTACCATGTGCTCAAGTGTCTTAGGTCCAGCAACAACTCCTTCTTTAGTTACATGGCCTACTATAAAAATTGATACAGGCAGGCTTTTAGCAAGCCTCATAAAGACACTGGTTGCCTCCCTTACCTGGCCTGCACTTCCTGGAGCCTGCCCTGCATCTTCACTGTACATAGTCTGGATTGAATCAATTATTGCTATCCCAGGCTTTGTATCTGCAATGGTTTCCGAAACAACTCCTAAATCTGTTTCACACAATACATAAAGGTTACTGCTAAAGCTGCCAAGCCTCTCCGCCCTCATCTTTATCTGTTTAGGTGACTCTTCCCCGGATATATACAATATCTTATGCCCCTGTCCAGACAAAAGCCTGCACATCTGTAACAAAAGAGTAGATTTGCCAATGCCAGGGTCTCCGCCCACCAATATAAGTGAACCAGCAACAATACCTCCGCCAAGAACCCTGTCAAGCTCCTCTATGCCTGTATTAATCCTTTCCTCTTCACCTGCCTGTACTTCATTAAGCTTTGCTGGTGTCCTGTGTACACTGCCAGGCAGTCTGCCTTTTATGCTTTCTGTTACATTTCCTGCTGCTGGCGCTTCAGCAAATGAATCCCATTCATGGCATCCTGGACACTGGCCAAGCCATTTTGGTGACTCAAAGCCACATTCTTTGCAAAAGAAAACCAACTTTTTCTTTGCTTTTGCCATACTATAATTTAACCACCTTAACTTCTGAAACCTGCCCTGGGTCAAGCTCAAGGCTTAATAAAAGCTTGCCCCCAAGGTTGGTTTTCATCTTGCCTACATTAGTCCCCTGTATATATACCTTGTATTCCTTTTCAGGCTCAAGTTCAAGGGTGACAGAAGCATCCTCATACCCCTCAACAGAAAACTTAATCTCTGTATCATCCGCTTTCATATGTGTAACAACTGTACCTGGCACAGACTCATATACAAACAGGCCATTCTTCTCAAGCTTTGTAATTTCCCTGAACGTCTTTACTTTGTATAAATCTCCTTCAAATTCAAAGTCAGACAGTTTCTTTTTAGAATCAAGCTCAAAGTTGCCAAAACTTAATGTCCCATCATCCTCTTTGCGGATTAATTCTTCTACTACAGCCATTTCTTCTCCTCCTTGTATATTAAAAATAATATAATTTATATTTTTGTATATTTTTAATAAATTGATATATACAGAATATCATAATTTGTTTATTTTTTCTACTATTTCCCGCTGGAAAATATAATCTTTTATATTTTTAACAAATTTCAAACTGTAACTTATCACCAACGCAGTCTATAATAACTTTGCATCCTGGTTTTATCTCATTGTCCAGCAGCCTGTCAGCCATTTCATCTTCTATCTTTGTCTGTATTGCACGTCTTATAGGTCTTGCACCATATGTTTTGTCAAAACCATTCTCTGCTATATATTCTATAGCAGACTCTTTTACTTCTAGTGAAATATCCATCTGTTCTTTTACTCTTTTGTCAAGCCCTGCAATTAGTATTTTAACTATTTCTTTAATATCATCCTTATTAAGGACACGGAACACAAGAACTTCATCAATCCTGTTTATAAATTCAGGTTTAAATATACGTTTAACTTCTTCCATTACACTATTTTTCATCTTCTTGTAATCAGCTTCTTCATCCTCATTTATCCCAAAACCCAGATGTTTAGGTGACACTATCTGTTGTGCCCCTGCATTGGAAGTCATTATAATAATTGTATTTTTAAAGCTTATCTTCCTTCCATGTGCATCTGTAACATGTCCATCTTCAAGTATCTGTAGAAGTATATTAAATACATCAGCATGTGCCTTTTCTATTTCATCAAATAATATTACAGAATAAGGATGTCTCCTGACCTTTTCACTAAGCTGCCCTCCATCGTCATAGCCTACATATCCTGGAGGTGAACCAATCATTTTTGACACACTGTGTTTCTCCATATACTCAGACATATCAACCCTGATTATCTCATTTTCTTTGCCAAAAACTGCTTCTGCAAGTGCCTTTGACAATTCTGTTTTGCCAACACCTGTAGGTCCCAGGAATAAAAATGAGCCTATTGGGCGTTTAGGGTCTTTTAATCCTGCCCTGCCACGCCTTACTGCTTTAGATACTGCCTCTACAGCTTCTTCCTGCCCTACAACACGTTTATGGAGAATCTCTTCAAGCTTCTTTAAGCGTTCAGTCTCCTCCTCCTGGAGTTTCTGGACTGGAATTTTAGTCCAGTCTGCAATTACATCTGCAACGTCATTTTCTGTAACTTTTATAGATACATTCTGGCGTTCTGCCTCCATCTGCTTATGGAGTGCCTTTATATGTGCTGCTGTCTCATTCTGCCTGCGCTTTATATCTCCTGCAAGCTGGTAATTCTCATTCCTTATTGCCTCCTCCTTCTCCTGGTCAAACATAAGCTGGCTTTCTTCAAGCTGCCGGAGTTCTGGCGAATGTACATATCTTTTAAGCCCTGCACGTGCTGCTGCCTCATCTATTGCATCTATTGCTTTGTCTGGAAGGAACCTGTCATTTACATAGCGTTCAGACATTTTCACTGCACTTGTTATTGCATCATCTGTTATTTCAACACCATGATGCTCTTCATAACGTCCACGCAGCCCTTTTAATATAGCTACTGTCTCACTACTGTCAGGCTCATGTACATCTACAGGCTGGAAACGCCTTTCAAGAGCAGCATCCTTTTCTATATATTTGCGGTATTCCTCCCTTGTAGTTGCACCTATAAGCTGCAGCTCACCACGTGCAAGTGATGGTTTAAGTATATTAGCAGCATCTATTGCACCTTCTGCCCCGCCAGCACCGATTATTGTATGGATTTCATCTATAAAAAGAAGTACATTACCTGCCTGCATCACTTCCTTTATTGCACGCTTTATACGTTCCTCAAATTCACCACGGTATTTAGAACCTGCAACCATACCAGATAAATCAAGAGTAAGCACCCTTTTATTTTGTATAACTTCTGGTATATTCCCTGCAGCAATATCCTGCGCAAGCCCCTCTACTACAGCAGTCTTGCCTACACCAGGTTCGCCTACAAGACATGGGTTATTCTTGGTACGCCTGCTTAATATCTCCACAAGCCTCCTGATTTCTGCATCCCTGCCAATTACAGGGTCAAGTTTTCCTTCTTTTGCATATTTTGTAAGGTCTCTGCTGTACTGGTCAAGCACAGGGGTAGCAGATTTGCCACCTCTTTTACTGCGTTGCATAAGGTACTCATTCTTTGCACTTGCAGCATCTTGTCCAGTTGCAGACAGCACATCTACATAAATTTTCTGTATATTAACACCTCTTGCACTTAAAAGACGCAATGCCATACTGTCATTTTCCTTTAAAATAGCAATAAGCAGGTGCTCTGTACCAACAGAAGAAGAGCCAAGCCTTTCTGCCTCACTAGTGCTCCTGTTTATCACACCCTCTGCCCTTGGTGTATACCTGGCATCATCTGCCACCATAACTTGTTTGCCAGATGACATAAAGTCCTCAATAAGTGCTTTTATCACATCAGGGTTAACACCATTTTCCTGAAGGATATCCGCTGCAACCCCTTTAGTTTTCAGAAGCCCTAATAAAATATGCTCTGTCCCAATATAGTTATGTCCTAATGACCTGGCAGTTTTTTTTGCATACTCTAAAGCTTTTTCTGCATTTTTTGTGAAACGTTTCTGCATGCCTGTATGTCCTCCATTCCTTTTCTTTATTCTTTCTTTAATATTTCTGATAAATCATCCTTGTTCATTCCCTTAAAATGCATATAAACAGATATTATTATTATTATGAGCAGAAGACATATTATTACAACAATTGCAAGCATATATTTGAACTTCTGCACCTCGGTACTTTCTTCTGCACCCCCTGTAACAACAGCATTCCCACTGTTGCCCCTGTACCATGCCTGTACCTTTGGATATGGCATAAGTGTCTGTTCTTCCTTATCATAGAGATAAAATTCTGGTGAAGCTTTTCCCCTTTTGCAGTATAAAAGGACAAATTTATGCTCTGTATCATTTTCTGATGCATAGACTGTAACCAGCCTTTCACCAAGCTTCATCTCTGTTTGTCCAAACCCCTCTGGTATAAGCTCTTTATCCTGAAGTTCTATAACTGTATACTCATCACTTGTATTTAATACAACTTTCCCATCCCTTAGTTTAGCCTGGACATTCCCTCCATTTACATATGATACCTCTTCCTGCACCTTAACTGACAGCTTATATACTGTTTTGCCGCCCATAGGGTTTTTAACTACTATCTTAATAATATTTTTACCTTCTGTAATATCTTCATTACCTTTTATTGTAACTTCTGAATCTGGGTCTTCAGTTTCATATGATATGTCAAGGCTCTGCCTGTCCGTATAAACAATGCCGCTGTATTTTAATATATCAGGTGAAAATGATGGTGAAAGTGATATATCTTTAATTTTTAATGACCTAAGCCTGGCTGGGATGGCTGGGGCAGCGGACGGAGCCAGTGTTTCCTTTGGCTCCAGGGTTTCTTCTGGAGCAGGGCTTTGTGTCACTGTGCCCCCGCTTCCAGCACCAGCAGGCTTCTTTGTACTGCCAGGCTCTTTTGTAGTGCCATCAGCTTTTTTATTTTTTACTAAAATATTCAATGGACTGTATGAAACTGACATTTCACTTGAATCCGTATAACTATATACACTATACGGCTGTTTAAGTCCAATAGATGTACTGCCGCTTGCCCTTGCAACAAATTTTACAGAATATTTTATTTTACGTGCACCTTTTTCCCTGTCTGTATCAGATATAAGAAATTCATTATCATTACCACTGGTTACATTTCCACCTGTAACATATTTAAGCACACTGTTATCATAACTGAAATATCCTTTAAAACCACCAATTTCATCAGCAGAACTTACTGTTATAACAACATATACTACATCACCTTTTACTACACTTGTATTTTCTGAATTTACCGAAACAGATGCACTTGAGGCCTGTGCAGTTTTACTGTCTGCAATGCCTGCCAGCACAAAAGAAACCAATACAACTATAATATAAAATATGCATTTTCTATTTAAACTCTTGTTACATCCCATGCCTGCCAATATTCTCCAATCTTCAGAAAATTCCATACAGCATTATAAATTCCTGTATAAACCAGCATTTATAATACCAGGCTATTTTCTAGTAACTTCTATTGTGTATTTCCTTGCTTTGCCGCTTTCAGAAGTAACTTTTACAGTAAATGTATTTACCCCGTCAGAAAGCTGTTTAGAACCTGTACCTGTCAATGTAGAATGTGCACTTACTTTTGTTGCGCAGATTTTTATACTGCTAACACTTTTATCTACTGTAAGTTTATATTTCTTGCTTCCATCATCACCTAATACAAATTGTGAAGTAAATGGATAATTTTTAACATATAATGTCTTTAAATAATTATTAGGGTTCTTGCCTCCCGATGGAACTTCACATGGCTCCTCAGGCATATCAGTATATACTGGTATCGAAAATACTATTGGCATATCTGGTTCAATTACACCATATGCAGAAACCGTTTTGGTAGCTTCGCTGTTAGGTGCTTCAATATTTGCCATATACTGGTGTTCATACCTGTTTTTGGAGGTTACATTAAATTTCTCAAGGTAAAGGGTATTTTGCCCCGCATTTATATAATTTTTACCTATATACTGGGCTCCCCCTGTAATAGATTTATACCTGTCAGTCCAAGGACGGTTATAGGTTGTACCTGTGCTTGCCCATTTCAAACCGTTGGCAATAGCACCTCCTGCCTCAGTACTGTTATATGCCCCTATATTATAAAAATTGTAAATCCCTTCATACCCTGATACTTTACCAGAAACCGAACTGCTCATAAGAACAGGGCTTATAACTACTTCCTGTTTCACACGTGAAGCCAGGTGGTATGGGCTTACTTTTGAAGAAGCTGCTGCTTTCATAAATGCCTTTGAATATTTTATGCTTGTTTCCTTTCCATCTGTACCAGTATATGTGAATTTTTCATTATGCATAGGTGTATTATTTAAAATTTTCTCCACACCTTCCTGTGTCTGCGTTTCACTTTGGTACTCAAGGCTCTCAAACTGGAATATCCCTCTTTCATCTAAAAAATTCCTTGGGTCCATATAATATTTTACAGCCTTAACTGACGCTGTTACCCATGTGCTTCCATCATAAGGTATAAATTTATCTGTCTTCCAGTCATATGCACCATCTGCTGTTGATTTCCATTCATATGATTTATTATTACTTATTAAGTTAAGTCCCACTTCTGACTCATTTTTAATAACAGTCCCCCACTTAAGCCCCGTATTAAATGCCTTAAATTCCCAGTAAGGATACTTTGCATGTAAATCCATAAGTGGCTGTATATAAGTGTCTGGAAACCCTTCTTCTTTAAGCTTGCTTTTAAATTCTTCATCAGTAAGCGGTTCTTTAGTAACCGCCGGGGTTTCTGATGGTTCTGGGTTCTCTGTCACTTCTGGCCCGTCTGTCATATCTGGAGTCCCTGTCACTTCTGGGGTCTCTGATGGTTCTGGTGTCTCTGTTTCTTTTGGTATTTCTGTTGCCTTTGGCGGCTCTGTTGCTTTTACAGTTTCTGTTTTTACTATCTGGAACCTTGTATTCAAAGCTGGCAGATAGCCAGATACAGTTTTTTCACCTACACGCACTTTAATATAAAAGTACCTCGTTCCTGAAACTGTTTTTTCACTTAATATTGTAAACTGTTTTGCAATACCTATATTTACCTTGCTTCCTGCACTTTCCACTACAGTTTTTTTACCTGCCTCTTTACAAAGTGGCGTTTTAGTACTTCCTTCCCATATTCCTGGAATACCATTTCCATATGACACTTTAAGGCCTCCATCTTTCACATATCCAGTATATGTTTTTCCAGAATACTGCAATGATATATAATACCACTTCTGTTTCCCTTTTGTAATATCATCTTTAATTTTCACTTTTGAACCTTTAGCAGCTGTAACATATTCCTTGCCTGATTTTACATAACCCCCACTGTCTGAAGCTTTACTCCGCAGTTTAAGGCTTTTGTCTGTAACGGTAGCAGTAACTTCTGTAGTTACACTTCCTCCTTGCACTTTAATATAAGAACCTAGTACATATCCTTTAAGGCTTTTTCCATTAAGTTTAAAACTTATATGGTACCAGCTTCCTGCTTTGGCTATAATAGACACTTTCTGCCCATTGGACAGTGTAACACTTGTCCCTCCTGATTTTAAAAGGTCATATGATGTTCCTGGTCCCTTCCTTACATTAAGATAAGCACTTACATTAACAACACCCACTGCTTCTGCATGGACCTTGCTGCCATTATTAATCTGGCAGGCTATAAAAAGCATCAATGCAGCTGCTATAATTATACACGTTATTTTCTTATGTTTTTTTGGCATCCGGCCACACTCCTCATCTGATAAGTTTTTTTAGGTCCTCCATGTCAAAAACATAATGTGAATTGCAGAAGTGACAGTTTACTTCAACAGGACTGCCTTCTTCTATCATTTCCTGTAAACCACTACGCCCTAAACTGGAGATTACCCTGGATACCCTGTCTTTTGAGCAGTTACAATAATACTGTACTGGTATTTTTTCTAAGATTTCTACGCTTCCATCCTTTATAATATATTCTAGTATATCTTCTGGACCCATACCATTTTCAAGCATATCTGTTACAGATTTTATACTGTTTATTGATTTCTCAAGCCTGTCTATAACTTCATCATCTGCATCTGGCATAACTTGTATTATAAACCCGCCTGCCTGTTTAACAGTATTATCCTTATCCATCAAAACACCAAGCCCAACTGACGAAGGTACTTGTTCAGATGTAGCATAATAATATGTCAAATCCTCGGCAATCTCTCCAGAAACAAGATGTGTCTGCCCATTATAGGGCTCCTTTAAACCTGTGTCCCGTATTACATTTAAAAATCCCGGACCAAGCGCACCTGCTACATCCAGCTTACCTTGAGGATTAGGTGGAAGCAGTATTCCAGGATTATTTACATATCCTTTTACATTGCCATCAGAACCAGATGTTACCATTAATCCTCCTATAGGCCCTCCACATTCTATCTGCAGGGTAAGTACATCCTTTTCACCTTTCATCATGCTTCCCATCATACTCGCTGCCGTAAGCAGCCTGCCTAAAGCAGCAGTTGCAACAGGACTTGTATTGTGTATACTCCTTGCTTTTTCCGTAATATTCCTGCTTGTAATTGCAAATGCACGTAACTGCTGTCCTGCTGCCGTTGCCCTTACAATATAGTCTTTTTCCATAATTTATATTTATCCTCCCTGCTTACATTCTTCCAGACAGGTTTCTTCCAACCGCTGTTTACCTGCTTTATAAAACCTTTCTGCATTACACTCTTTTTGCCACAAAATAAATTCTTTCACTTGTTCCGGAAGGTTCTTCTTTTGTAAATGCATTATAAACTGCTGCTGTTTCAAGCCCTGCTTTATTAATTAATTCTTTAACTTTTTCTACAGGATATGCTCTCTGCATATGAAGTTCATCAAACCTTTCAAATAAATCATTTTCTTTATCAACAAGGTTATAAACAGTAATAAGATATTCATTTATATCTGTACCATTATGGAATTCATTCTCCCATATAAGGCTTGAATCTTCCCGGTTCTCTGCAATAACCCTGCTGCCAAGTACATTTTCATAAAAATACCTTGTCTTCATATCAAATATAAAAATCCCGCCATGGTCAAGGAACATACGCACCCTGCACAAAGTCTTATACAAGCTGTCTTCATCAAGAAGATAATTCATACCGTCACATACACAAACCATAGCGGCAGATGAACCATATAAATCAAGCCCCCTTATATCCTGCTGCAGTAAAAGCACACTATCCGGACATTTACTGCGTGCAACCTCCAGCATTTCAGATGAAATATCAACACCAGTTACATCATAACCACCTTCTGCAAGCAGTGCTGATATTGTTCCTGTACCACATGCTAGCTCCGTTATTATTCCATCCTTTATATTATAATCTAAAAGAATGCCATGTATATAATTATACCAGTCTTTATATGGTATATTGTCCATAAAACTGTCATATACATATGCAAAACCTGAATATATATTACTATTATCTGTTTCCATTATATTTTACACCTATATGCATAACTTATATATCCTGCTGTATCCCAAAATAATAAATACAAAACCAAGTATAACAAAAGCTTGTAAAACTGTCTACTAATTATTGTTACATGTGACAATTTCCTGCTTTCTATTGTCTTATTTACTATGTCATACAAAGTAAAAAGAAGCAGCCACAATAAGAATGACAAATACAAGATATAGTATTTAACCTTATTAAGCCATCCCTTTAAAATATACGCTTCTTAAGCGGTGGGTTTAATTTACCAGGGCTTGCTTGCAGGCATTGCGGATATCCACTTAACTAAAACAAAATTTTCTATATCCTGTATTGTCTTTTCTTAATATGACAACTTCAATTAATGATAAGTTTCCTGTTACCATCCTGTTGGTACTTCCAGCTCTTCTGTCCCAGCATAAGACCACAGCCCAGAAGATTCTGTGTCCAGTGATACCACCATATCCAGTTTCAAAGCAGGACGTATGGCACAATCCTTTTCATAAACACTTACATAAAAGATACCCAAGCCACCTTCTGCCCTGCTTCCATACTGCTGTCTGGTACAATATGTGAACCTGGCAAAACAAGTTCCTTTTCTTTTAACTGCTTTAATTTCGCACAGGAAGTACCTGGAATCGCAGTTATAATTAAAACCATACACAATATTCCACTTATTAAATTTCTATATTTAATCTTTTTGTCCAATATTTTATGTAATTTTACATCTGGTCTTTTCATTAGTTACATGCCTTTCCATGTTCCAGTCTTTTTCACAATAAAAATATTTATAAAATATAATTTATAACATTAATATTCTTATAAATACAGTTTATAACAAAATATTAGTTACCATAAATACCAATGAAACACTGCTCTAATTTTACTATAATACAATATATAATGCTTTTTCTGCCATTCCTCTTGCAGTAAATATTTTAGAATATAACTTCTTTTTTGTTTTATCTATTTTCACCTTAATATTAACCGCCCCTTTGCCAAAAGCGTTATTTCCTATACTTCCAGCAGACAGCTTTTTCGTTTTTACAACCATATATCTAAGATTTTCACATTTATAAAACGCCCTTGCTCCTATCTTTGCTACTTTAAATGGAATTATAATCTTATCCAGTGCAGTACAATTACTAAATGCCTCTGTCCCAATAATCTGCACATTTTTACCAATTATAACATTCCTAAGACTTATGCAGCCAGAAAATGCATTTTTACCAATTAACTGGACATTTTCTCCAATTTGTACCATTTTAAGCTTTTCTTTTCCCATAAATGCCTCTTTACCAACAGAAACAACCTTATATGTCTTTCCCTTAAGCCTCACAGTATCTGGAATAACAATACTTGATGCATCCTTTTTCTTACTCTTTATATATTTCACAGTCTTATTTTTACCAGTTCCTGTTACCCTGTATACTGCTTTTGTCTTTTTATCAACCACCTTAGAACCTTTATCTAACCTGTCTGCATAATCAATACTGCACACTGTACCAGCATAAGACCAGAGTTTAGGAGATTCTGTATCTGGCAATACTGACAAATCCAGTTTCAAGGCAGGACGCACTCCCTCTGTATAGTCTGTATTACCATATCTTGGCCAGACTGAACCATAATAATCTGTACAATCAACCACTCCAACGGTCTGTCTCTGGGGTGAACGAAGCCACCAGTTACAATTTCCCATATAACGCTGTGGGAAAACATAATTATAAGTCCCCATTGCCTTTGCATAAACACTTGAACCTGACCTGCGTGCTTCATCATATTTATAAGGGTTAGAAATAAAACCATATGCATTAGCATTATCTGTATATGTTTCTAATGCTGACAGAAAAAACACTTTATCATTTGTATTATTTCCACCATTTATTTTCCCACTAACAGTATTCTTGTTATCTACAAGCGTTTCTTTAACAGCCTGCTGTTCAGATATTCCAAAGGCTGTATTTATAAAGTTCTTCTTACTATAATCCTTGTTTTGTATATTAGAAGAAGCCCCATATCCATTAAGCCAGCTCCTTATAGTGCTTTCTTCCCATGTTATAGCCTCTTTATATACTGTATTATACTGTTGCGCATCTAATACCTTATCTGCCAGCAAAAAAGCCTCTGTCCCTTCTATTGCCAAAACCCTCCATTTAATTGGCTGGTATTTAAAATAATGGTATTCTGTTGCATTTTTCCATTGGTAATCTGATGAGGTTAATGTATATGGTATATAGGTTGCATCCTCTTTCTTAATTCTCCGGTATTTATTACCATCTATCACAATATCACCCTGTTCATCCCAGCCTGTAGCTGACTGCAGTGTCTGGTACAATACATTATCCCTGGTTAAGTCACCACTTTGTAGAAGTTCTTTTGCCAATGTTGTATATTCCCCATTGTCTGGAACAACCTCCGCCTGCGGATAACTCCCAAACCATATACAATCCCATGTCACATTCTGTCCTGCTTCCATACTGCTGTCTGGTACAATACGTGGATTAGACAATATAATTTCCTCTGCTTCTGCCCGCTTTGGCTGTGCAAAAGAAATACCAGAAAACATATTTATAAGCACAACAACACACAAAATTATATTTACCAGTCTTCTACATTTACTTCTTTCTTTTACTATTTTACATAGTCTGGTTTCTTGTCTTTTCATTAGTCATCTTCCTTTCTTAATATAATTACTTTAACTTTCTAATTATTTTCCAGTCTTTGCCACAAAACATGGTTTTATATGTTTTTCGCATACTAAAAAGCTTTTTAACACCAATAACTTTACCAAATTTTCCAAATATAATATAACCATTCCATTATGTCTATCTTATATATCTTACAAATTCTTCATATGTCCCATCACTGCACACTGTTCCCGCATAAGCCCATAGATGGGAAAATGCTGCATCTTGCATCCTTGTAAAATCTAAATTTAAAGCAGGACGCACACCATAATGACACATATGGACATCATAGGAAATCCCGCCATCAGGACATATTTTTACTGCATTAGTGTTATACTTGCCAGGTGTACGGAGCCACCACCAGCAATTTTCTATATTAACATCTTGAACATCAGCACAAACACAAGTACCCATAGCTTTTGCATAAACGCTTGATGTAGCTCCACACGCTTTATCTTCCTTATCATAACCAGAAACAAAACCATACAATTTGGCAGCATCAGTATATATTTCTGATTCTGACAGAAGAAATATTTTATCCTTCGTATTATTTCCACCATCTGTACCATAGTTAAGATTGTTTTTATTTTCTACAAAAGTTTCTTTGATAACCTGCTGTCCAGGTATCCCAAAAGCAGTATTTATAAAATTTTTCCTGCTACAATCATTGTTTTGAATATTGTAAGATGCGCCATATCCATCCAGCCAGCTTCTTATAGTGCTTCCCTCCCACGTTACAGGCTCATATTTTGTATGATACTGTCTATTATCTAATACCTTATCTGCCAATAAAAATACCTCTGTGCCATTTACAGACAAAACCCTCCATTTAATGGGCTGGTATTTAAAATAATGGTACTCTGTTTCACTCTTCCATTGGTAATATGTAAAATAAGTTGATGTATAAGTTGCAGCATTTTTCTTAATTCTCCGGTATTTATTACCACCTGTCACAATATCTCCCTGCCCATCCCACTCTGTAGCTAGCTGCAGCATCTGGTATAACCCATCATCCCTTATCAAATCACTTGTTTGCAAAAAACTTTCTGGTAATGCTGTATATTTACTATTAGAGGAAATCACCTCTGCCTGTGGATAATTTCCAAACCATATACAATCCCATGTAATCTTCTGCCCTGCCCGCATGCTATTATCTGGTACAATACGTGGATTAGAAAGTATATTTCCATTTACTTCTGTCTGCTTTGGCGGCACAAAAGAAATACCAGGGATTCCAGTTACAGGTAAATTTTCACGTACAATTTTATCCATCTTTTGCATTTACTCCTTCTACTATTATTTTATAATGGAATATTCTAATACCAGACTATTTGTCCGACTTTTACCAAGAAGATAAAATATACCTGGCTTATTACACATATTTAATTAATTTGTATAAAGTTCCGGCCTGTCAATCAATAAACCATACTTTAATTTAGATAATTTGGTTATGTCACTATACAATGATTTGACCTCTTTGCATGGTATTAATGTTAAATGTCCAATATTTTCAAGCCTTAAAACAGGCATATAATCTTTACTTTTAAGCCGTGCTGTTAAAAATCTGAAAAATCTTAATTGACTCATGTCATAAAGAAAATCCAATGACTTTACAAATATATTGAGGTTCATGTCCGTCACCTTCAACCGAAAGGCTTTCTAATTTTTCAAGACTGGCAGGCAAACCATAATCATCAATTTTTTGAAAATTTTCTTCTGATAAGGCAACAAGTTTTTTAAGGTGTGTAAGAGGCTCTATGCCTTGCACACTTGCACCAGACCCTATATTTAAATATTCAAGTTTGTTAAGATTTGCAATCTTAGAAATATCAGGATATACGCCCCACTTTATATGTAACTTTCTAAGATTTTGCTGTGAGCAGACAGCATCAAATAACTCTTGGGACATCCTTATTCCAAATGATAACTCCGTAAATGCAGTTGTATTACTTGATAAAAAACTGCACAATTCCTGCAAAACATGTTTTTTCTCTTTTGCAGTTTTGTATTTGTTTGTAAATACATCCCCTAATTGGGTGCAGTTTATTGCCAACGCAATTTCACCGTTATACTCTGATACTTCCACAATACTTTTGGGATGTGGTTCATCTTTGCGGTAATAATCAAATATGTACTTTATTTGTTTTTCATTTAAAACTGGCATTTAGTCTCATTTAATACACAGTTCTCTGGCAAATCAACACTAATATTAAATCTTTCAAAAGTCTGTTTTCTTTGGTTTTATAATCTTTGCCGGTTTCATTTTAAAATATCCTAAACCATTCCACTAATTCTTATTACCAAAATATTTATATAACTTTCTTAATCCTTCTTTTCTTCATATACACATACATCATTTAACCGGTTTGCATACCCATATAATCTTTTTAATATATCATTATCTTGTTCTCCCATAAGCAGGCATTCCTTAAATCCATTATATGAACTAAACCCCAACATGTACACTGCCATTTCTATAGATAATTCCTTAGAAGTATTATATAACTGCCCTGCAACATTCTGCAATTCTTCTAAAACTGTATCATGTGGCACAAGTACATCATCTGTACCATTTACAACATTTTCTATTACACTTGGTAATATCATGCACATTTTGAAAAAAGCATCTTTTTGGTTTGTTACTAAAGCATAAAATTCATCAATGCTAACCCGCCGTATTCTTCTGTGAGAAACTTTCTTTTTGTCTACAGTAGTTTGCCACTTTATATTTTGAGACTTCTGTGCTATTGCCTCAACAAGAAAGCAAGCACAATCGTCATCATTTAAAAGCTGGTTTTGCATTTTTATATATGTTTTTCCTGCAGAAGCGGAATTCATAGTATTATGTTTATTTTTCATTTCAACATATATAGTATGTAAAATATCCCCATCTGGCAATAAAATACCCTCTTGATTTTGATATACCACATCCCATCCGCCTTCTTTTCCATTATCAGGAACATGGCATTTATCTATATATTGAAAAATTCTCTGGTGGAAATAGCCAATATCGTTATTATTTGCTTTATCACGCTGTCTAAATATTTCATTATCTATAATTGTTTCCCATGTAGACTGGTATACTATTTTGTCAAATATAAGTTTAACTGGGTCAATAATGTTTTTATTAAAACGCTTAATATCAAATGATTCCAGCTTTTCCCCATACTTTTAATTGTAGATTTCACATGTTTTGTAAAATCTTCCTCTGAGATAAAACCTAAATTCCACTTCATATTTTTCCCTCCAATGCTTCATATATGTTATAAGCCACTTCATATGCTAAATTTACTGGAACAGCATTGCCTACCTGCTTATATTGTGACATTACACTGCCACAAAATATCCAGTTGTCTGGAAAACTTTGGCATCTTGCATTCTCTCTTACTGTAAATGGGCGTGTTTCTAACGGATGACAACGTTCTGTCTGCTTTTGTGATGGAGTAGTTAACACTGTAAGTGACGGTTCATCCATACTTAACCTGCGGAGTATACCCGTACGTCCACCACTCATATCCCAACAACTTTTCATATAATTTTTCGCAATCTCTGGGTCAATATCTCTCCAGTACCCACCTGCAGGCACTAATTCAAAAATTTTTCTTTTATTTTCCCCATATAAAACACCATGACTCTTTGGAACGTTTTGCAATACATCTCTCAATACTGGTTTATATTCATGTGGTTCAGGAAACTCATAATTTACCTGTTCTTTTAAATCCTTTCTAATACCTATAGTAATAAGCCGTTCCCGTTTTTGCGCCACACCATAATCCCATGCATTTAATACCTGTTTCTGGATATCATATCCCGCTTCCTCAAAAATATTTAGTATTGTTTTATATGTCTTTCCTTTATCATGTGTCAGCAACCCTTTTACATTTTCAAACAAAAACATCTTTGGCTGTAATTTTTCAAGAAAAACAGCATAATGATAAAATAAAGTACCCCTTGCATCTTCTAAGCCTAACCTTTTTCCAGCATATGAAAAAGCCTGGCATGGTGCACCTCCAGATAATAAATCCAGATTTCCTTTTTTTATGTTGAAATATTCTTCTAAATCCAATCCTGATATATTAGCAATATCATCATTAACTACATTCCAGCCTGGTCTGTTTTCACGCAAAGTAGCACAGGCATCTTTATCAATTTCAATTAACCCTAATGTAGTAAAACCCGCCTTTTCCACTCCCAAAGCCATCCCACCTGCACCAACAAATAATTCAATTGTTGTAAACATAATATACCTCAAGTTTCATCAACTGTCCCATCACTACACACTGTTCCTGCATAAGACCAGAGTTCAGAGGATAATGCGTCTTGAAACGCAATAAGATTAAGATTCAAAGCAGGACGCACACCACGGCTAGGATTGTTGACAATACTACATCTGTAAGCAATACCATTATAATCCACCCCAGTTGCATAATGACTATTATAACCCGGCGAGCGGCGCCACCACCAGCAGTTTCCTGCATGAATATATGTTCCCATAGCTTTTGCATAAACACTTGAGCATGCAGTGTTTGATTTATTACCATTTATATTGACAAACCCATATTTATCTTTATATATTTCTGATTCTGAAAGAAGAAATACTTTATCATGTGTATTATTTCCACCATCTGTATCCCACTCAAAATTATCTTTATTTTTCACATACGTTTCTTTAATAGCCTGTTTTTCATATGTTCCAAAAGCAGTATCAATAAAATTCCCACTACTATAATCCCGGTTCTGTATATTTGCGGAAGCATTATATCCATTCAGCCAGCTTCTTATAGTGCTTCCTTCCCATGTAACACCCTCATCTTTTGTATGATATTGCTTGTCATCTAATGCCTTATCTGCCAGCAACAATGCCTCAGAACCATTTACAGATAAAACCCTCCATTTAATTGGCTGGTATTTAAAATAATGATACTCTGTTTCACTTTTCCACTTATAATATCCATAACCTGTTGATGCATAAGTTGCGTCCGCTTTTGTAATTCTCCGGTATTTTTCACCACTTACCACAATATCACCCTGCCCGTCCCAGCATGTAGCTGACTGCAGTGTCTGGTATAATGCATCATCCTGTATTAAACCACTTTCTTCAAAAACCTCTTCTGGTAATGCTGTATATTCACTACCAGCTGGTACTACTTCTGCCTGTGGATAACTTCCAAACCAGATACAGTCCCATTTCATCTTCTGTCTTGCTTTCCTACTTTTATCTGGTACAATACGTGGATTAGATAGTGTACTTTTATCCGCTTCTGCAATATTGTGCTGTGCAAAAGAAATATCAGAAAATACAGTTATAATTAAAACAGCACACAACATTATGCTTATCCAGCTTTTAAATCTGCTCTTCACACGTCCTCCCTCTAAAATTATTTTTTGTAACTTATTATCTTGTTTCTTCATAAACCCGCTAATTCAGTTGTTTCTTTTTCATCATTATATAAATGCAATATTGTTTTTGCATCCATTGGACTATTATTTTCCAGGACTGCAGTAACTGTCACATCCCCACTACTTTCTTCTACCTTACCTGTCACCTGTATATCAGATAAACCAGCCATATCTGTTACAGTACATCCAGTCTGGTCTGATTGTTTTTCTGCATATACAGATATCTTCACTGTTTGTTTTCCAACAACAGAAGAATTGTAAATATATAATCACACAAATCCTTTGCCTTAATAATAACATACAATTCATCTTTTTCTTTTTTTCCCATAATACTCTCTTTTACCTGAAATCCATCTAAAATACTTTACAAAAACTATCTGAAAGAGTTTCTGCTTATACTGCCATCCAGTAATATCAGTCTATTCTTTATAATTATACCTGTTTTTCATAAAAATGGAAGCAAAAGTTCTTTAATTAATGCAAGTTTTTGGTTAATTACAAAATTTTATAGACTGACATACTTTACTTAAAAAATATATTTAAACTTACCAATCTTTTTCACCTTATTAAATGTCCCATTTAAAAACTTTCTTAATTAACCACAAAGTATTGGGTGGTCTATATCTGCTTCTTCACACAATATTTTTTCTATGATATTTCGTAACAAACTTTTTACAAATATAATGATAACTATTGTATTTTTCATTACATTTTAATATAATAAATAAAAAGGAGGGATGCATATGTCACAAACAGTTAATATTAATTTCCGCATGGATGCGGAACTGAAAAAAAATATGGAAAAAGTTTGTGCTGATATGGGACTGACAATGACTACAGCATTTACAATCTTTGCAAAAAAAGTAAGCCGTGAAAAACGTATACCATTTGAGCTATCTGCTGATCCCTTTTACTCTGAAAGTAATATAAAATACCTAGAAGCAATCATGGAGGATGTAAAGTCTGGAAAAGCACATTTTGCAGAACACGATTTGATAGAGGATGACTAATAATGCAGCTATTATGGGAAGACAGGGCATGGAATGATTATATACTATGAACAGAATAATATCATCCATATAATATCATGCCGTGGACATTATAATGATTAGATAAAAAGCTGCTATTAAAAGCAGCTTTTTTACAACAAAGTCAAGCGGATATCCGCAATCCGCTCCACTACTTGCTCATAACCTCATTAAGTAAGAACCCACCACTTAAGAAGCGTGTATTTTGAAGGGCTTACTTAATGAGGTTAAAAAAACTCCCCATCCATATTTCTAATTCCCCTGTCCTGTTACTCTTTACAATTCATCAAGCGTTTTCCCATATGACCCAAGAAATTCTTTACAAAATATATCTGCTTCTTCACACTGCATATTCTCTATAGATTTCATAACAGACTTCTTTGCACATACAAATTCTTTATTACCTGCTTTCTCCTCTTCAATACACTTAACTAATGCAGATAACTTATCTGCTGCCTTTACAAGTTTTAATGCTTCACTATCCTCTTCCCCTCCAAAATAACACTTATAATACTCCTGCATGTCATCTGGAAGCATATTTATTATACGTAAAGCAGCCTCTGCTTCTATCTCCTTATATGCCATACATATCTCATCATTATTATACTTTACAGGGGTAGGCATATCACCCGTAATTATCTCTGTACAATCATGGTAAATCCCCAACACAGAAATATGTTCAGGATTATAATTTTTACCAAGCCTTACATTGCCAATAATAGCAAGCGAATGTGCTATTATTGCAGTTTCAAGCGAATGTTCACTTATATTTTCCTTTACAGAATTTCTCATAAGCGCCCATCTTTCAATATATTTCATACGTGACATCATTGCAAAAAAAGTATTCCTGCCACCAGTCATAAACAAAATCCTCCATCCATTTTCCACCAGAAAACCCTGCACCTTGTCCATTTGCACCCCGTCACCTTTTTTCAAGCATCTTTTTAATATAATACCCTGTATATGATTCCTGGACTTGTGCAACTTCTTCTGGTGTCCCAGATGTAAGAAGCCTTCCTCCATTCTTACCACCCTCAGGTCCCATATCTATTATATAATCTGCCGTCTTAATAACATCAAGGTTATGTTCTATTACAATCACAGTATTACCACCCTCTGCAAGGCGTCTTAAAATATCTACAAGCTTATGGACATCCGCAAAATGCAGTCCCGTAGTCGGTTCATCAAGCACATAAACAGTCTTTCCTGTACTTCTCCTGCTAAGTTCCGTTGCAAGCTTTACACGCTGTGCCTCACCACCAGACAAAGTAGTAGACGGCTGTCCAAGTTTAATATAAGAAAGACCCACATCATAAAGGGTTTCCATCTTATTACGTATACTAGGAACATTTTCAAAAAATGCCAGTGCCTCCTCAACAGTCATATCAAGCACATCATATATACTCTTACCCTTATATTTTACATCCAGGGTTTCCCTGTTATACCTTTTACCACCACATACCTCACATGGTACATAGACATCTGGCAGGAAATTCATCTCTATCTTAATAATACCATCACCACTGCACGCCTCACATCTTCCACCCTTAACATTAAAACTGAACCTGCCCTTCTTATACCCCTTCATCTTGGCATCAGGAGTAGCAGCAAATATATCCCTTATCAGGTCAAATACACCTGTATACGTTGCAGGATTTGAACGTGGTGTCCTGCCTATAGGTGACTGGTCAATATTAATAACCTTATCCAGGTTTTCTATCCCCTCTACACTCCTGCATGCGCCAGGTATACACCTTGCACGGTTCAGTTTCTTAGCAAGGTACTTATACAAAATCTCATTTACAAGGGAACTCTTGCCTGAGCCTGAAACACCAGTAACACATGTCATAACACCTGTAGGAAATGACACATTTATATTCTTAAGGTTATTTACTTTAGCACCCTTTACATTAATCCATCCTGTAGGTTCCCTTCTTTTATCTGGCACAGGTATTTTCTTTCTTCCGCTTAAATATGCACCCGTAACAGAACCAGGTACATCCATTATATCCTGTGCTGTCCCTGCTGCCACAACATGTCCTCCATGTTCCCCAGCTCCAGGACCTATATCAACTATATAATCTGCTGCAAACATAGTATCCTCGTCATGTTCCACAACTATAAGGGTATTTCCAAGGTCTTTAAGCTTATTAAGCGTCTGTAACAGCTTATCATTATCCCTCTGGTGCAGCCCTATACTAGGCTCGTCAAGTATATATGCCACACCCACAAGACCTGAACCAATCTGTGTAGCAAGACGGATACGCTGTGCCTCACCACCAGAAAGGCTTCCCGTATAACGTGACAGTGACAAATAATCAAGCCCGACATCCACAAGGAATCTTACCCTTGAACGTATTTCTTTAAGCACCACTTTGCCTATCTTTAACTGCCACTCACTAAGTTTAAGCTCTTCAAGGAATTCCTTAAGGTCACTAACTGGCATATCTGTAATTTCCGCAATATTCTTATCTGCTATTGTTACCGCAAGGGCTTCCTTTTTAAGCCTTCTGCCCTTGCATGCTTTACAAGGGGTGATACGCATAAAACTTTCATATTCCCTTTTGGAAACTTCTGAGTTTGTCTCCCTGTACCTGCGTTCAACATTCTTTATAACACCTTCAAATGCAACATCATATACACCTTCACCACGCTGTCCTTTATAATAAACCTTTACCTCCTTGCCACCAGTACCATGCATTATAATATCCTGTATATGCTCTGGCAGTTCACAATAAGGTGTATCCAGACTGAAACCATACTCCGTTGCAAGTGCATCAAACAGACACCTTGAAAAGCTCTTCTGGTCTGGTACTGACTGCCATCCGCTTACAACAAGTGCACCACCAGCAAGGCTTAATGCAGGGTCAGGTAATATAAGCTCTTCATCAAACTCCATATTATAACCAATACCATGGCAAGCTTCACATGCACCAAAAGGATTATTAAATGAAAATATCCTTGGTTCAATTTCATCTATGCTTACCCCACAGTCTGCACATGAAAAACTCTGGCTGAAATTAATCCTTTCCCCACCAGGTATTTCAACTATAAGAAGCCCGTCCGAAAGACGCATTACACTTTCTATAGAATCTGTAAGCCTTCTCTCAATTCCTTCACGCACTACAAGCCTGTCCACCATAATTTCAATATTATGCTTTTTATTCTTATCAAGGTTTATTTCCTCTGACAGCTCATACACATTGCCATCCACAACAACCCTTACATACCCACTGCGCCTTGCACTTTCAAAAACTTTGACATGTTGTCCCTTCCTTCCCCTTACTACAGGTGCAAGCAGCTGTATCTTAGTCCTTTCAGGAAGTGACATAATCTCATCAACTATCTGGTCAACAGTCTGCTTCTTAATCTCTTTGCCACACTCTGGACAATGTGGTATTCCAGCCCTCGCATAAAGCAGCCTGAAATAATCATAAATCTCTGTAACTGTGCCAACTGTAGAACGTGGGTTCCTGTTAGTAGATTTCTGGTCAATAGAAATAGCAGGTGGAAGCCCTTCAATACTTTCAACATTGGGCTTCTCCATAAGACCAAGGAACTGTCTCGCATATGATGACAAAGATTCCATATAACGTCTCTGCCCTTCTGCATATATAGTATCAAATGCAAGAGAAGACTTGCCAGAACCACTAAGCCCTGTAAGCACAACAAAACTGTCACGTGGTATATCAACATCAATCCCCTTAAGATTGTGCTCAGATGCTTTTCTTATCTTAATATATTTCATAACTTCTTCATGTTTAGCCATAGCCTTTTATAATATCCTTTCATTTCGTAATCTGTTAATAGCATATCACGAATTAATATCTATTTCAAGTACATATGTTCGTCTTTTTGCATTTTTCTTTTACTATAAAATAATAGAAAACTTTATTAATTCAAAACTTCCATTTCCCGAAGCAATAGTATGTGCCAATGACTCCATGGCTATTACTGCAATTTATTATCTGGCAGAACATGGATTTAATGTACCAGGTGATGTGGCAGTCACTGGTTTTGACGCCCTGCCTGAAGCACTTGACCATACACCATCTATAACCACCACCAGTTCCTTCAGTGCAGAAATTAAAAGGTGCTGTCCAACCAAGAATGAATGATACAAGATATAGTATTTATTCAAGTAAAAACTTCTATATCTTGTATAACACTTTCTTACTGTAACAGCACCTTAACTATAATTTGCAAAAAAACCTAATAAAACATTACCAGACAAATATCCACAATCTACAGATATATGTATTCTGCTGTCTGGGTTAAAATTTTGAAATTGCCAGAACCTATAATTTTGCACCCCTTTTAATTTAACCAAGCAGTGCTTTGTCATTGGCAAACTCTTCACCACTTACCTCTTCAAATTTCTGTAATAAATCTTCTACAGAGAGCTTCTTCTTCTCATCTCCCTTTATATCAAGTATAATCTGTCCTTCATTCATCATAATAAGACGGTTGCCGTGTATTATAGCATCACGCATATTATGTGTTACCATCATTGCAGTAAGGTTATTTTCCGCAATAATCTTATCTGACAGTTCTAGTACCTTTGCTGCTGTCTTAGGGTCAAGTGCCGCTGTATGCTCATCAAGAAGCAAAAGTTTTGGTTTCTTTAGTGTTGCCATAAGAAGAGTAACCGCCTGGCGCTGACCTCCTGATAAAAGCCCTACTTTAGAAGACATCCTGTCCTCAAGCCCAAGGTCAAGGCTTTTTAAAACTTCATGGTATCTCGCCTTTTCAGCTTTTGTTATACCCCACCTAAGGCCTCTTCTCTGTCCACGCCTTGCAGCAAGTGCAAGATTTTCCTGTATTTCCATTGTAGCAGCTGTACCATTCATTGGGTCCTGGAAAACTCTTCCAAGATAAGGTGCCCTCTTATGTTCTGGAAGCCCAGTTACATCAACACCATCAATAATAATACTTCCACTGTCTATAGGCCATACCCCTGCAACTGCATTAAGCGTTGTAGACTTCCCTGCCCCATTGCCACCAATAACTGTTACAAAATCACCTTCATCAAGATAAAGAGTTACTCCATTTAATGCCTTTTTCTCATTAATTGTGCCAAGATTGAAAGTTTTATGAATATTCTTAATTTCTAACATTATTTTCTCCATTCCTGCGCATCTGCGCACTAGCAGGCATATACCAGCTGTATATAGTGCTATATCAGTTTTTTGCTGCTTTCCTGTAAGAATTTTTCGCCCTTCCCCTCATATATGGGACAGCAAGGAATATAGCAACTACCATAGCAGAAAACATCTTCATATTAATAGTAGGAAGACCAAGCCACAGTACAAACTGTATTACTATATAATATATAATGCTTCCTATTGCAACAAATGCAAGCCTGGCAGAAAAATTAAGACGTTTTCCAAACAGTGCCTCACCAATTACTTCACCAATAATAACAGACGCAAGACCAATAACTATAGCACCACGCCCCATATTAACATCAAAATTGCCCTGGTACTGTGCAAGCATGCCACCCGCAAAACCAACAATACCATTAGAAAATGCAAGTGCAACCACCTTTGCTACAGAAGTATTAATTCCCTGTGCACGTGACATATTCTCATTACATCCTGTAGCCCTTATAGTAAAACCTGTCTCTGTACCAAAGAACCAGTAAAGCAGTGCAATCATTACCAGAATTACAAATGCAACTGTTATAATTGTAAGAGGGTTATTCCTTCCTGATACGACCAGGTGATACAAGTCAACACTTACTGCCTGGTTAGCCCTTCCCTGGGCTATATTTAAGTTTACTGAATATAGTGCAATCTGTGACAATATACCTGAAAGTATCGCTGGTATACCAAAAACTGTATGTAATATACCTGTAACAATACCTGCAAGCATACCTGCAAGAAATGCAATTCCAACCGCTACAACAGGCGGATAACCTGCAAGAATAAGCATTACAGTAACTGCACCACCTGTACCAAATGTACCATCAACTGTCAGGTCAGCAAAGTCCAATATCTTAAATGTCAGGAACACACCTATTGCCATAATCCCCCATATAAGCCCCTGTGCTGTAGAGCCAGGTAATGCCCGCACCAATGACATAATATCATTTGAACAAAATACTGGTATTAAATTAAACATTTTTCCTCCGTTCTTCCAGATTTAATAAACATACCCCTTCATTAAATATCTAAACCTGGTTCTTTATATCTTTTATAATAGCCCCTGATGCTGGCGGGCAATCAACATGAAGTATTCCGCCCTCAAGGGTATACAGCCTGGCTTCATCTGAATATCCATCCCTGTTAGTAATCATAAGCCTTGCCATATGTGTATTATCAACCATTCCGAGACGCCATACAGGGATATCAAGAGTCTTGTATTCTTCACTGCTGTTTATAACCACAACAACCTTATCCCTGTCATCAAACCTTCCATAACTAATAAGCTGGTATTCACCATTAAGGAACAGGATTGAGCCAGTCTTTAAAACCTGGTAATCCTTGTGTATACGTATAAGCGACCTATGGTATTCTATAAGATCATGGTCTTCATGTCCCCATGGATAAGTACGCCTGTTATCAGGGTCAGTCCATCCACACACTCCTGCCTCATCACCATAATAAATTGTAGGTGCACCTGGCCATGTCATCTGCATCATTACTGCAATGCGGAATATAGCCATGTCAACACCCTCATTTGCGGCTTCTGGTCCAAGTGTAGCAGTCCTTCCAACCTTCCTGTTTGTACGTGTAAGGAACCTTGAATGGTCATGGTTAGAAAGCTCATTCATTGCAACCTGCAGGGACTGTGTACTAAACCTTGTCATAAAATGACGCATTGAACCAAAAAATGCATCCGCATTGCCAAGCTTATCACCACGGAATTCATCACTGTGTTTCTCAACACCTGTAAGGAACCAGGTAACAGGTTCCATAAATGCATCATAGTTCATAACAGTATCCCACTGTCCTCCACGCAGCCATTCTGTAGGGTCTCCATAATGCTCTGCAAGTATTATTGCATCTGGGTTAGCCTCTTTGACATTACGCCTGAACTCCTGCCAGAAATAATGGTTATATTCAGGTGAATTACCAAGGTCTGCTGCCACGTCAAGCCTCCAGCCATCCACATTATATGGCGGTGAAACCCACTTACGTGCTATCCTCATAATATAATTAAAAAGTTCTGGCGATTCTTCATAATTAAGTTTTGGAAGCGTATCATGCCCCCACCATCCATCATAGTGTGTATTATATGGCCAGTTATATTCATTAAATTTAAAAAATGAACGGTATGGGCTGTCTTCTGAAATAAAACCTCCCTTTTCATACCCTTCTGCATTTTCATAAATACATTCCCTGTCAAGCCATTTATTAAACGAACCACAATGGTTAAACACACCATCCAGGATAACCTTCATCCCTCTTTTATGGACTTCTTCCACAAATTCAGCAAACAGCTGGTTACTTGCTTCAAGGTTCTCCTTATCTGTAACACGGCATATATAACGTGAAGCACTCTTATTAGGATGTACAGGGTCACATATAAGACTTCCGTTTTCATTGCGGCTTAAAACACTACCTTCATCCTTTACAATCCTTCCAAAATGTGGGTCTATATAATCATAATCCTGTATATCATATTTGTGGTTAGAAGGTGATACAAAAACAGGATTAAGGTATATAGCATCAACACCAAGTTTCTGGAGATAGTCAAGCTTCTTCATTATACCTGCTATATCACCGCCATAAAATTCCCTGACGCCCATTGCAGCTGGATATTTAGACCAGTCTGTAACCTTTACTGTACCCTCTTCTATATAAATATACTCATCTGTCTCTACATCATTAGAACGGTCTCCATTAAAAAACCTGTCAACATATATCTGGTAAAATATTGCCCCTTTTGCCCATTCAGGGGTATCATAAGATGGCGTAATAAAAAAATTATAGTATGGCTCAACTCCGCTACAGACACCAACACTATTATAATAACATACTATCTGCCCACTGTGTACTTCAAAATAATACTCAACCTTTTCCGTCCCAAGCTGGATTGTTCCTTCATAATAATCAAAAAGCCTGTCATTGGCAATTTTATCCATCAGCTGCCTGTCATCACCACACACAAGATAAACTTCATCAACATTTTCCCTGGCACTCCTGAAACGTATCTTTGTAAGCTCCCCGGCCTTTGGTTCTGGTGGTATCCTGTACAAGCGGGTACCATCACTAAATAGTGCCTGCGGATTAAAAATCATTGTTAAATTATCTATAAAAAGCTGTGTCTTCATAGCTTTGCTCATTCTGTCAAACCTAACATTAAAATCCATCTCTTCATCTCCCTCCATTGATATATAGGCTGGCTTATGTATTTGTATGGTTTTGTACTTTATAATTCTATCTTATAATATAATCAGTTACAAGTATAATTTAATATGATTCCTGCCAGTTTTTTATGCAAAATCACTATTTTATATTTCCATACGTATCTGTTACTTCCTTTACATAGCTTAACAATATATCTTTTTGGTTATTATCTGGTTCATCAATAACTATTTCCAACAGCCTCCCTAATATTTCCCCCATTACTGGTCCTGGTTTTATTCCTGCTTCTATTAAATCTTTTCCATTTATATCTAAATCTTTCAGGCAAAGCGGGGCGGCTTCCTCTACTATTTTTTTATATTCCCTGGTTACCATGCCAAGTTTACCAAGTTTCTCATCAAATGTTGCAGGGTTCTGTGCCATTATATCAGCATATTGTACAAGGAAAAACATCTGCATAATATCACTGCCAATTTTAGAAGATGCCCTCCTTACTGCACGTGGTTCTGGCATAATTCTGTAATCATGGTATTTAACCAGCCTTTTTACCACTGATATAGTTTCATTATCAAATGTAAGCCTTCTTAAAATCTTTTCTGCAATTTCCCCACCTTTTTGAGGATGGCCACAAAAATGCCCTGTGCCATTTTCATCAATAGTCATAACCTCTGGTTTTGCAATGTCATGCAAAAGCATTGTAAGGCAAAGTATAAGCTGCTGTTTTTTGTCCATGCACGCTGCCATCTCTCCTGCCACTTTAAGCACCTTATCAGGAATTATATTCCTGGTTTCCCTGCACATAATCCTTTCAGGCTCTGGATTAAAGAACAAATCCATAACCTCAGTACTGCGGATACAATGTTCCCCAACAGTATATATATGATGTGGGTTATGCTGTCCTGTCTGCATAATATTGTCAAGTTCTGGCAAAAAAACCTTTGTCATTCCAGTATTATATGCTTCACGTATCTGTCCTGGATTATCAGATACAAGCAGTTTAGAGAGCTCTGCCCTTATTCTTTCCGCACTTATCCTGCCAAGGCTGCCTGCCCTTTCTATAATTGCCTGTCTTGTCTTTTCTTCAATGCAAAATCCAAGCTGTCCCGAAAAACGTACTGCACGCAGCATCCTTAAAGCATCTTCATCAAACCTGCTGCCTGCATCACCTACACAACGTATTATACCATTTTCTAAATCCTGTATTCCACCAAACTCATCAACCAGGCCCAGTTTATCATTATAAGCCATTGCATTAACTGTAAAATCCCTGCGCTCCAGGTCAAGACGCAGGTTACTGGTAAATTCAACACTTTCAGGATGCCTTCCATCTTTATATTTCCCATCAATCCTGTACGTAGTAACTTCGTATCCTTTATCTTTAATCATAACTGTAACAGTTCCATGTTTTATTCCTGTATCAATGGTTCTTCTGAAACATGATTTTACAAAAGAAGGCTGTGCTGATGTTGTTATATCCCAGTCTAATGGTGTCCTTCCAAGAATTGTATCCCTTACACACCCTCCAACTGCAAAAGCTTCATATCCTGCATCTTCAAGCTTATGAATAATATATGAAACATCTTCTGGTAATATCATTTTCATATTAAAATCCGCCTTTTCACATTCTCAAACATTCTGTATAGCCATAGCAGCAAAAATGATAAAATTATGATAACACAAAACTAATGGTAATGTAAACTAAATTACAAACAGCTATAAAAAAGCCAGCACCAATATTTACGTTTAAAAAGTATTTATTATAAAAATTTGCTTTAGCAGTACAGCAATTTTCCATTAAATAAGCAAAATACAGCCTCCAGAATAGTTTAATACCAGGCTGGAAGCTGTATTTCAATTACTAAAAGATATATTTCTGTATTATTTACAGATACTTTTTAAGAATCTCTGTCTTATCAAGTTTCTCCCATGATAAATCAAGGTCATTGCGTCCAAAATGCCCATAAGCTGCGGTCTGCTTATAAACAGGACGGCGCAAATCAAGCATTTTAATAATTCCTGCTGGACGGAGGTCAAAGTTTTCACGTATTATTTCAACAAGCTTTTCATCACTAACTTTACCAGTTCCAAATGTATCCGCCATTATAGATGTAGGCTGCGCAACACCGATAGCATATGAAAGCTGTATTTCACACTTATCTGCAAGACCTGCTGCAACAATATTTTTTGCAACATAACGTGCGGCATATGCTGCTGAACGGTCAACTTTTGTACAATCCTTTCCTGAGAAAGCACCACCGCCATGACGTGCATATCCACCATATGTATCTACAATAATCTTACGGCCTGTAAGCCCGCTGTCACCATTTGGCCCGCCTATTACAAACCTTCCTGTAGGATTAATAAAATATTTTGTCCTGTCATCTACAAGTTCTTCTGGAAGCACTGGGTCAATTACATATTTACGTATATCTTTATGTATCTGCTCCTGGGAAACATCATCTGAATGCTGTGAAGAAATAACTACCGCATCAATATGTACAGGTTTTCCATCATTATCATATTCAACAGTAACCTGGCTTTTACCATCAGCACGCAGATATCCAAGTGTACCATCCTTGCGTACCTCTGTAAGTTTCTTTGTAAGCTTGTGTGCAAGTGATATAGGATATGGCATATACTCCTCTGTCTCATTGCTTGCAAAGCCAAACATCATTCCCTGGTCACCTGCACCAATAGCTTCAATTTCTGCATCACTCATCTGGTTTTCCTTAGCTTCAAGCGCCTTGTCAACACCCATTGCAATATCAGCAGACTGCTGGTCAAGCAGGACATTTACCTTACATGTATCACAGTTAAATCCTTTGGCATCATCATCATAACCAATTTCCCGTATTGTTTCACGTGCAATCTTTTCATAGTCAATATCTGCTTTAGTTGTAATTTCACCCATTATCATTACATAATCTGTAGTAATAGCGGTTTCACAAGCTACACGGCTCATAGGGTCCTGTGCCATTAACGCATCAAGCACTGCATCTGAAATATTGTCACAGATTTTATCAGGATGGCCCTCTGTAACTGACTCAGATGTAAATAATCTTTTTTCCATAAATGTACCTCTCTTTTCTATCTGCCTCCTGTTTATACAGTATCTTCGGGCAGTGCTGCAAAATACTGTATGTATATTGTATATTCTCTTATATTTTTAACTGGGTTCTGATATCACATTATATTTCTTATCCTGTTTATAATAAACTTCATTAATACCAAAACCGTTGTATAACTGCATTTTGGAATATTTATACACCACAAAAATATGGAAGCTTGTTATACCAGATAAAAAAACAAGCCCGGCAATAATGACGGACTTGATATCTCAACTCCTCTTATTGTTCGATTCCTCGCTCAGATTGGCACCTTCCCACAAGGGGGTTGCCGTGGTTTCACAGAGCCTTAACTCTCCGCCACTCTTAATAAGAGACATTTACAATATTCTTTTATTTACATTTACTACTATATATTCATTACATGTATATGTCAAGTAGATTTTTTTGGAATTATAATTAGTTTTTTAAAGATATGGCTTTGGCAATTCCAAAGTTTTACCAACAGAAAGCCATGTTTGCAACATGGCTTTGCTGCATTCCGCTTTGATTGGATGCGCAGTGGTACATAAAGCAATACAAGGCTTAAGCACCAGTGCTTCCATACAGCTGCCTTTTAGTAAAATATTTAGAATTTGCCAGAGTAATATAGCCTTTGTATAAATTTAATCTTCAAATATCTATAAGTGCTTTATTTATCAGAGTCTGCTTATTTTTTTAATAATAAATTTGCAACTTCTATATTTCCAATCCATACAACTCCATCTTCCTCATAAATATTATACAACGCTTTTTCTTCCTTATCCAGTTTATTAAACAAATCCATATACTCTTTTTTCTCTGGAAACGGAAATTTCATATTTGTTATTTCATGCCCTGAAAGATAAACACCCTGTCCAGAAAATAAATCCACAATTTCTTCCTGGGTATAGAACCTGACATGCCCATCCCCCTTTATTTTCATAAACTGGTCAATAATTCTGTCCTTATCTTTAATATTCCTTACTGGGTCAGATACAAGAATACTTCCTCCTTTACAAAGAATTTCTGACAGATGTTTTACTGCCCTTTTTATATCTGGAAAATGGTGGAATGCATATCTTGTAACAATAATATCCATACTCTCCTTACCAAATGGATAATTAATCCCATCAAAGGAACAGAATTTTAAATTATTTATATTCTGGTTCTCTGCCTTTAACTGGTTTTGTTTAATAACTGTTTCTGCAATATCAAGTCCTGTTACATTACATCCCTTATTTTCCTGCGCAATAGGAAATGCCAGATACCCAGCACCTGTGCCAACATCCAGTACCATATCACCTTTTTTTATTGGCAGCATATTTAACAATAATTTTAAATGTTTGTCATTTTTAATAATTCCACTATATTTTTGATTTAACAATACTTTCTCAAAACTCTCTTTTGCTTCTTTTACAATTTCATGTGAATCTGGTATACTGCCAGCAGTTACATTAAAATATTTTTTATAATATTCTTCTTTTAAAATAGAATACCAGACCACATTACATATACCACGCATATTTATCCCTGATGCCCTTAAAACCCCCTCAAACTTCATGCCAGCCTTCTCCATAACCCTGCCTGATTTAGGGTTATCACTGTCATGTGATGCCGCAACACGGTTAAAACCAACTTCATCAAAAAAATATGTAATAACTGCTTTTAATGCTTCTGGCATAATTTCCTGTCCCCACCATTTCCTTCCAATGCAATAACCCATGTCAGCTGTCTGGGTTCTCTCATCTATCTTTACAGCTGAAATATTTCCAATAACTTCATTTGTATCTTTAAGTTCAATTCCCCAATTATAAAATGACAGGTCTGTATACATTTTAATCCAGCTATCTAAAACATATCTTGTCACTTCAACATCTGTATGCGCTGGCCAGGTCAGGAATTTTGTAACTTCTGGGTCAGAAGCCCAGTTTTTAAACATATCCTCTGTATCTTCATAACAAAACGGACGCAGCACAAGTCTTGTAGTTTCAAGTATCTTTGTTCCTTTGTTTTCCATAACATTACCCCTCCTTGTTTTTAAAAAGCAGGCTCCAGTATACCCGCTTTAACATCCTTTTAGGATTACAACAGCCTCACGTTAAAATTTATTTAATTGAATAACAAAAACTGAAAAACAAAAAACACCAGGCAGTCTTATTTGCCTGATGCGGGGAATACAATTACAATAATTAAAAACTTATATTATAAACGAATACAATTACATTCCAAACATTTATGCACAGACAGATAAGACCTATTTCTTATAGCTGTGCTTAACCATTTCACAACTACAAGATAATACGCCTGTATAGCATATACATATTTCCTACTGTCTGGAATACTGGATTCATATTTATACACTCCTTTATGTTTTTTGACATAATACCATGGTTATAACATAGTGTCAATAACTTTTTCATAATTTATATAATTATACATGGTCTTAAATATTTTATCACTTTTTATAATAAATTGCAGGAATGCCTTCAAATTCTATTCCTGCTTCTTCACAATTTTCATAAAAGCTGTCTTTTCTGCCATTTTCTTGCCAGTCAAAATAAATATTATATAACTTGATATAATATTTAAATTCTTCTACAAGTAATGGACTCACTGGTTTTTCCGAAAGAATTTTGTTTGCCAGCTTTAATGTGTTATCAAATTCTTCATGTGTAATAAGACAGGCTTCTGGAAAATGGTGCTGTCCCAGCCATAAAAAATTTATCTGCTCATTAAAATAAAAATCCACTGTCTGCTGGTCACATTGTTCATGTGTATATGCCTGTTCCAAAATATTATATGAACCATCATTATATTTAGAATCATCTGGATTAAAAGTAATTCCATAAATCTGGTATGCCCACCTCAATTGTGGCATTTTATTTTTTATACACTCCCTGCAAAAATAATTGTACAGAAGTTTTGTCATTTGAAATGGCAAGCCATCATCAGGAAACTTTAACTCATCAAGGTACTCATGGCAAAACTGGAACAAAATCTTGTCCGAATCCTCCACAGAAACATTTTTCTTAAAGTAATCTGTAAACTCAAACAAAAAACTGTTAGCCTGTTTTTTTAAACCCTTGTTACGTAAGTCCCAGTATTTTTTAATTTCCACAATAAATTCATTATAATACATAATAAAACCACTCCCATGTCTTAAATTTCCATTTATATATCTTTTCTAATTTTCTGTATATTGTTATAATTCTATTATACTCTTGAAATATTACAAGAGCAAATCTGAAGATTATTTCAAATCACAGTCTAAGATTTTTAGTATTCCATACCAGATAGCCAGGCAGACATTAAATCTAACTATCCAGCTCCAATTACTTTGTCTGCAACTTAAAGTTGCTTTTATAAACAAAAAAGAACTATAAAAATGGTAGTATTTATAACAATGCTATTATAAAATAGTTTTATCCAAAAATATCCCGCTAAACTCTGGCGGAGAACAAAAGGAGATGGAAGAATTATGAGCTTTGGTACAAATTTACAAATTCTTAGAAAAATTGGAAATGATATGACACAAGAGGAATTAGCTAACAGACTTTGTGTAAGCAGACAGACAATATCCAAATGGGAATTAGACATAGCATATCCAGAAATAAATAAATTAATAGAACTATGCGATTTATTTTCTTGTACAATGGATGAACTGGTACGTGGTGATTTAAATATGAACAGCAATATATATTCAGATATAAAAATAAAAGTAATAGAACCATTCCATTATATAAAATATGCTGTTATCAGTACAGAACCAGAAGATGATGCTGTTAACCATGTAAATCTGTGGGCAGAAAAATTGAATATAACTAATCCTGAAATTATTGGATGGGATTTTCCATTTTTATCACAAGAGCAAATAAATGTTATGCATATGCATGGTTATGAAGCAGCATTAATTTTAAATGATGAAACATTAATTAATAGTACAGAAGAACAAGTATTTATACAAGAAAGGCAAAAATACATTTTTATTACAATTAGTGAACCATTTGTTTCACCATTCTGCTCAATTCCCAATGCTTATAAAATCCTTATGAAACATATGAAAATTAACGGGCTCAAACACAAACAGGATAAAAACATTATTGAATGTTTTGAAAAATCATATAAAATAAAAGAAAGGCATTACATGGATGTGTACATCGCAATTAAATAGCTTTATAGAATATTTTCCTAAAAACAACAGACCTGAAATAACTGGTTTACAATTATTTTGGAAAAATGAAATTTATAACTTGTTTACAGAATTTTCTGAATATATTTTAAACAAATATGACTTAAGGTTTGGAATCCCTGTATGGTCATCAAAATATGGATGGACATACAGAATTGGTAAATCAGGTGTGTATATTATTAATGGAATACAAATCCGCCAGGAAGGTTTTGTAATAGATGGAATTTTAGTAGACGGTCATGAGAATTACCAGTCTGCATTAAATTATTTCCATGATTTATATATAAATAAAGAAGCATGGTTCCATAAAAAAATAGCAGAAAAAAATAAACAACAAATCCAACGGAACAAAAACCGTATTAAAAGGGAACAAGAGGAACTGCTCAACATAAAAGATAAAATTATTCCCGAAAAATATAATATATTCCGCTGGCCTTCTAAACTTGATATTATAAAACTAAAGCATTTGTACCAGATGGATGCTGCTGGAATACATGACAATATCCTTGCAGATGAAATTGGACTTGTTCTGTATATACGTTGTAAATTAGGAAAAGAGGATATGGAACGTATGGAACAATCAATAATCAGATGCCACAATTGCAATGCAAATATATCTGGAACCTCTGATTTCAGGGAATGTACCTGCGGATACCAGTATTCGTTCAGGGAATACAAGCGGAGTTACAGAAAAAATAATATGCCAACTGGGTCTGCCGCAAAAATATTTGAATCCTTTATATCAAATTGGGAACATGCCGGAATTTATAATGAAAAAATGCTGTTAATAGATTCCCTTATCCATGAATTCCACAGATCAATGATATCTGGAACAATAAACAGGCGTGTTGCAATAAACTTTATGGATGGGACACGCAAAAATATTGAAAATATACTTAATGAACTTGCAAGATAAATACAGAATGTAATACTTTTTACACAGCCTGGAATATTCCAGGCTATGATTACTGTATATTACTTTTCCCTTGCCTTGTTAATAGCCAAATATGCTCCTTATATTATATAATCTTAAACTATTTTGTTTACTTTTTCTGATAAACCAACCATATAATGTTTTTCAGAAATACAAAACCCCTCTTACATTAAACCTTTTCATATTTCATATATCATATATCCACAAGTAAATGGAAAAAATCATATTTTTCTGTACCAATATGTTCTGCCCCATTTGCTTCATACCATTTCCGAAGCCTTACATTTTCTTCAACTATTCCAATATTTACTATTGAACATCCCATTCTGGCAGCTTCACCAAAAGCATGTCCAAGAAGTTTCTTTCCAATATTCTTATGCCTGTACTCTTCTAACACACATAAATTATTCAGTTCACATTCTTTTTCACTCTATATTAACAGGGAATAATATCCAATTATCTGTCCATTTACACAATACCCATACATTTGCCTCTTTTCATGTTACATCTGCCATTCCAGACGTTCCCTTGTTGTTGCAAATGCTGTAAACCTTGGTGCATTTTCAGGTGTAAAACCAAATTCATCTGCAACTGTCATAAAACTTTTCTGGATTACCTCTGCACATTCTTCTATATCACTTTTTGTTATTTCCCTAATCATGTTACAAACCACCTTTCTCATATATTATACCTATTTCTTCTCTAAATTTAGTATATAATAAACACATATTCCTTTCTATAAAAAATATAATATAAAATTTTTTATCCTGGAATATTGTAATACATGTTTTTAGATTTAATCTTCCATCTTGTTGTAATAAAATAAAAAAATTGGTATAATCAGATAAAGATTAAATATCATAAAGCAAAGAGATAGTATAATAAAATGAATATATACCAGATGGCAGTGGTGTCTAGTGGAACGAAAAAAACCTTGCACAATATGCAGACTGTACCAATGATGATGAACTTATATTATATTTACTTAAGGAATTATAAGAAATGTATGATAATAAAATAACATTTATAAAAACAGCAATTATAGAAGATAATGAAGTCCATGCTGGTTTATTAGAAAAATACCTGATTAAATGGAGCAAACATAAGCATGTTCCTTTAGAAATAAACCAGTACTTAAGTGCAGAAGAATTTTTATTTGAATGGAAGCCCGGACTTGGCTTTTCTGTGCTTTTTATAGATATCCAGATGCATGAAATAAACGGAATTGACCTGGCAAAATCTGTCAGAAAAAAAGACAGTGAAATTAATATAGTCTTTACTACAGGCATTACTGGTTACATGGCAGAAGGCTATGAAGTAGAAGCCCTTCATTATCTTGTTAAACCAGTTAATGAAGATAAAATATATAAATGTATGGACAAAGTCCTTAACAAAAGAAAAGATATAAACTACATTATTGTACACTCCAAAGATGAAATACATAAACTTGCCACCAGCCAGATTAACTATATTGAAGCACGGGGACATGGATGTATAATTGAAATTTTTACAAAAGAAAACAACCAGAAAAAGATAAAACAAACCGAAGTATCAGAAAGTATTTCAGAACTTGAAACCATTTTACCAAAACAAGGATTTATTAAGTGCCACCGTTCTTATCTATGTGGTATACAAAATATACACCATATTGGAAAGACAGAGATAACATTTGACACAGGAAGCCACATACCTGTAAGCAGAAGGCTCCACAAAGACGTAAACCAGGCATTTATACGATATTTTTCCAGGATTGCCAAAATATAAAACTTTAATATAGAGGAAAGGATAAAAGCAAACACTGTTCTTTCACCTTTTGTGTTTGTATCTCAAATGAAAATATAATTATTTCCAATTGGGACTTGGTGCAAAATATGGAATTAAAATATATAATATTAATTATAACAGTATTGGCCATAACCGCTTTACTATTTATATTTTTAACAGGCAAATGGCTTGCCTGGCGTATAGATAGAAATACCCTTGCTTACCAGAATGGCTTGTTAGAAAAACATTGTGAAGAAGTACAAAATATGTACAAGCAGACAAGAGGCTGGCGGCATGACTACCATGACCATATCCAGACCATGAAAGCATATCTTGCAATGGGAAGAACCGAAGAACTTTCACATTTCCTTAATGAACTTGATAAAGACCTTGTTGCCCTTGATACAGTAATTAAAACCGGCAATGTTATGATTGATGCCATATTAAACAGCAAGATTTCCTTGGCAAAATCAAGGGATATTAAAATAGATGCCAAAGCAATAGTTCCCCAAAAACTAGATATGTCATTTTCAGAAATTGATTTAAGCCTTATAATTGGCAATCTTATGGATAATGCAATGGAAGCCTGTGCTGGAATAGAAAACCCTGGGCAACGTTTTATACGTATTTATATTGATATATTAAAAGGACAGCTTTATATTTATATTATGAACTCTGCCAAAGGCAGGAGAAAACGGTCAGGCAGAATTTATAAATCAACAAAAGATGGCGCCTTTCATGGTTTGGGCCTTATGCGTATTGACAAAGTAGTGGAACGTTATAATGGCTACCTTGACAGACAGGATGAAGACGGGGTCTTTGTAACAGAAATAATGCTTCCATTATAAAATAATAACCTTTACCATTCATGCACGATAAATGCCATTCGTGCATTTTTTTATATTATAAAAAAATTTGTATTATAATACAAAAGAAAACACACCCTTTAATATATTTTTAAGAAGGAGAAAAACGTGATGAAAGATAAAACGCAGACAGAAGGATTTGTTCTAAAACATTATTCAATTATAAGTGACATTATTTATTTTATTAAATATTTTAAAAAATATGAACCACTTGTGCTTCTTTTATGCAGCCTGGAAATAATACTAAGTGCCGTAGTACCTTTAGCAGGCATTTACCTGCCTAAAATAGCTGTAGACCTTGTAGTTAATGGTGCCAGCATACAGAAAGCTGCTTCTGTACTTATTCCCTTTACTCTTTTAATAATGGCAGTTTATACACTAAGAACTGCTGCCGCATCTGGAAAATACAATTACTATAACTCACAACGTGACCATTTTATTGCGCTTCTATTCCTTAAAAGCCTTAAAGTACCATATAAATATACTGAATCAGGTGAAATAAAAAAGGTATACTGGAAAGCCTATGACTCACTTTGTAGTGGTGACTGGTCAGCACTTTCCAGGATAGTTACAGGAACAACTGGCATAGCTGTAAATATTTTATGTTTTGTTCTTTATTCCACAGTAATTGGTACACTTGATATCTGGTTGTTAATCGTACTTGATATCCTTGCATTTGCTAATTATGCATTAAATTTATGCCAGATACATTATGAAGAAACATTCAGGGATGCAATGGCAGACTCAAATAAAAAATATTACTGTGTATTAAATTCAATGGGGCATACAAAAGGTGCTAAGGATATAAGGATTTTTGGAATGAACAACTGGCTTGTACAGCTCAGGGACAAAGTAATTGAAATGCAAAGACAAATAAACCAGAAAATTTTCCATAGAAAATCACTCTTTGAGAAAGCTGGTTTTGTATTGTCAACTGCAAGAGATACAGGAGCTTATGCATTTCTTCTGTACCAGGCACTTAACGGTGTAATAGACATAGGGGAATTTGTATTGTATTTTGGAGCAATTACAGGTTTCTCAGGATTTATTACAAGTATTATGAATTCACTTGCAGAACTGCGTGCTGCAGCTAATTCAACAGATTACCTGCGTGCTTATATGGAACTTCCAGAAGAAGATACCAGTTCTGGAAACAGGCACATAAGTGAATTAAAATTTCCAGTAAAGATTGATTTTAAAAATGTAAGTTTCGCTTACCAGGATGCAAGTGAAGCTACAGAAGAAAATACTAATGAAACAAATAACACAGAAAAACCTGCAGGTAAAAAGCAAGTTTTCAGACATCTGGATTTATCAATAAACGCAGGTGAAAAAATTGCCCTGGTAGGTGTTAATGGAGCTGGTAAAACTACACTTGTAAAACTTCTTTGTGGAATGTACAACCCAGATGAAGGAGAAATACTGGTTAATGGAATAGATAGAAACGAATTTCCAAAAGAAGAACTATACATGCTATTCTCTGCTGTTTTCCAAGAACAGCTTATACTTCCTTTTACATTAGGGGAAAATATAGCAATGGACAAACCAGATAATATAGATAACCAAAAAGCATGGGATGCGATTTCTAAAGCTGGTTTAAAAGAATTTTTTGAAGAAAAAGATATTAACTTAAAAAAATATATGACAAAAAATATTATGGAAGATGGAATTGAACTATCAGGCGGACAACAGCAGCGGCTTCTTCTTGCAAGGGCACTATATAAAGATGCACCTGTCCTTGTATTAGATGAACCAACAGCAGCATTAGACCCTGTTGCAGAAAGTGAAATATACAATAATTATAACAAATACAGTGAAGGCAAAACAGCATTATTTATTTCACACAGGCTCGCAAGCACAAGATTTTCAGACAGAATTATAATGCTTGAAGATGGCAGAGTAGTAGAGGAAGGCAGCCACAGTGAATTAATGGCACTTAATGGTAAATATGCAGAAATGTTCCATATACAAAGTAATTATTATGAAAAGGGGGAAATAGCATGAATACAGATTTAACAACAAAAATCCCACTTAGGGAACATATTAAAAATATAAAAAAAATAATGCATATTATTACAGATATGGATAAATGGTATTTCTTCTTTACAAGCATTGTCCATATTATAAATGTAATTGTGCCATATGTACAGCTTGTTTTATCTGCTTATATACTTGATTCAATTATTGCAGGCAAAAATTTTAAAAAAGTATTTGCAGTTACGTTAATTACGCTTATAGTAATTCTTGCCCTTAACTTTATAGCCAGTTCCATATGGAACAGGATGGAAGTAAGAAGAGAAAAAATGTTTTTACTTTATTCATGTATGACACAGACCAGAATGTTAAATATAGATTTCTCAAGAATTGACAGTCCAGAGATAAAAGAACTGCGTGACAGGATAAGAAGAGATAATAACTGGGGAGCAGGCATTAATTCATTATTCTGGCAAGGCAATGCAATATTATATGGATTTTTTAATATTATTGGAGCAATTATTACTGGTATCCCAGTTATGCATTTTATGATAACTTCTGGGAGAAATTACATTATTATTGTACTTCTTGTACTTGCTGTAATCCTTTTTACTACTATGAAAGCCAGCATATACTTTAAAAAGAAAACACTGCAGTTTATGTTTGGAAAAATAAAAGAAGAAGATAAAGAAGACATAGTTTCATTTGGATGGGATTTCGTTTCTGGCAATGGATATAATTATAAAAATGGAAAGGATATAAGAATTTATAAAAGTTATAAACTAATGGAACGCTGGTGTACCGATGCTTTCCATAATAAAAAATTCCGTAAAAAATTAAAAGACTGTGCTATAGGATGGGCTGGACAATATGGTTCAGAAGACATGGCTAAAGGAGCTATAGAAGGATGTGCTTATCTTGCAGTAACTCTTGCTGCTATTGCAGCAAAAGCTGGCGCAGGTGATATTATAAAGCTTTCTGGATGTCTAAATAAACTGGTTTCATCTATCTATATCCTTATAAATGACATAACTGGATTTGCCCTTACAGCCAGGAAACAGGCCAGTACTATTGAACTTCTTGAACTCGAAAATGAAATGTATAACGGTACGCTTCCTGTTGAGAAACGTAGTGATAATGAATACCAGATTGAATTTAAAAATGTTTCATTTACCTATCCAGGAAGCAGCCAGCCTGCATTAAAAGATTTCTCAATGAAATTAAAAATCGGTGAAAAACTTGCTGTTGTTGGAATGAATGGTTCTGGCAAAACTACTATGATTAAACTTTTATGCCGCTTATATGACCCCGATAAAGGAGAAATACTCTTAAATGGTGTTGATATACGCAAATTTAAAGCAGATGAATACAGACAGCTTTTTTCTGTTGTGTTCCAGGATTATATATTATTTCCATTTAAATTTGCGCAAAATGTAGCAACAGATACAGAATACAGCCAAAGTTTTGTAAAAAAATGCCTGGAAGATGCTGGTTTAAAAAAACGTATAACAGACTCTGGTATGGATATGGAAACATATTTATATAAAGATTTTGATGATACTGGCGTAGAAATATCTGGAGGTGAAGCCCAGAAAATTGCTATTGCAAGGGCAGTTTACAAAAATTCACCATTTATACTTCTGGATGAACCAACTGCAGCACTTGACCCTCTGGCTGAATTTGAAATTTATACTAATTTTGATAAAATTATTGGCACTAAAACTGCCATATATATATCACACAGGTTATCTTCATGCCAGTTTTGCGAAAAAATTGCAGTATTCCATGAAGGCAGTCTGGTACAATATGGAAACCATAACCAGCTCCTGGAAAATAAAGATGGAAAATATTATGAAATGTGGAGTGCACAGGCGCAGTATTACCAGCAGGAATACAAGACTGTGTAGCCATCAACCCATTTCCTGGCAGTGCTCTTTAACTATTAACTACAACCATATTTAGAAATATTAACCATACAAGCCTAATATTAATAGGGCTGCCGCTCTAAGAAAGAACAAAACAGGATATAATAGAAAATTTTTCTATTATACCATATATTGTATACATTTTACTTAGTGTGGCAGCTCCACCTTATAAACCTTATTATTTTATATATTAACTATCCGTGTTGCAATTTTCTCCTGGAAACGTACATCATGTTCAACTAATATCATAGATGGTTTAAATTCAAGTAATAATTCTTCTAACTGGATTCTTGTAAATACATCAATATAATTTAATGGTTCATCCCATATATAAAGATGTGCAGGCGTCATAAGACTTGCTGCTATAAGCACTTTCTTTTTCTGTCCTTCTGAATAATCTTCAAAAGGTTTTACAAATTGCACACGTTCTAAATCAAGCTGTCTTAAAATTGCGCAGAAAAGACTTTCTTCCAGACCTTTTTGAGCACAAAATTCCTTTATAGTTCCTTTTAAAAAACTTGTATCCTGGTTAATATATGAAACTACAAGACCTGAGCCAATATCCAGCTGGCCACTGCTAATAATATTGCTATCCTCTTTATTATACAAATTAAGAACTGCCTTAATAAAACTTGTTTTTCCACAACCATTTTTACCATTTAAAAATACTCTCTCCCCACGTCCAATTTTAAAATTAAAATTGTGGACCAGTGGTGAATCTTGTGTATATCCCATTGTAAAATCCCTGGCACTAACTAAAATATCTTTATGGTATACAAGTGGTTTTATTTTAAGTTCCACAGGATTTTCTATATCCTTAAGCAGCCCTTCCTTCTCTTTTATTTCATGGTCTATTCTCTGCTCATATTGTTTTACACGTTTCTGCATCTTCTTTGTCTTTGCACCAATATAAGCTCTTGTCCCCGTTGAACGGTCATGTTCTTTTATTGGGTCATAACCAATTTTGGTGCTCTCATTCTTATTAGCCCACTGCTTACATTGCTTTACAGATTTCTCCAAAGATGCAATCTCTTGTAAATGTTTTTTATTTTCCATTCTTGAAAAATTATCTTTTCTAGTCTTATTTTCCCACCAGCTTGAGAAATTCCCACTCTGTACTTCTATTGATTTGCGGTTAAGTACAAGTACATGGTCTATACATGCATCTAATAAATCCCTGTCATGTGATACAAGTATAAACCCTTTCTTTTTACGCAAATATTCTTTTACAGATTCCCTTGCTTCATGGTCAAGATGGTCTGTAGGCTCATCAACCAGCAGAAAATCATTCTCTCCAGAAAAAAGCAGTGCCAGCAATACCTTTGTGCGTTCACCATGGCTTAAAGAATTAAATGGACGGTACAAAACCTCTGCAGAAACATTTAATTTATCCAGTTCACATATAACACGCCACTGTTCACATCCAGGTTTTAAATCTTCCATAAAATCTGCTGCACATATTTTAAGCATATTTCCATCTATATTATAAGGAAAATAACCTGTTTCTACTGGTATATTAATTGAACCTTTATATTCATACTTTCCTCTTATCAAATTTAAAAATGTTGTCTTTCCCTTTCCATTTCTGCCAATAAAACCAAGCTTCCAGTCCGTATCAATTGAAAATGAAACATTTTCAAAAACGTTGTCAAAACTTCCTTCATAACAAAATGTAAGGTCTGTTACATTTATTCTTGCCATATATACCGCCTCCTCAAAACAAAAAAACCATCTGTTGCCAAATGGTTCTAATTTCCTCTAGTATAGTATACTAATGTGCCTGTATATTTGTTTTAAGAAACTTATGGTTATACATAACTACCTTATTTCCACACAAAAAAAGAGGCTATAGGAACATAATCCATTTTTGGCAACATAAATAAACAGTATTTTTGTTAAAATCCTGCTAATTATAAAAACATGTTTCAAAAATAGATTATATATACATCCTTTCACCTCTCCCTGATATTTTAATAAACGGATTATAACATAAATAAAGCACTATGTAAAGCCAATTATTATTTGAATTTCCCCATTTTTTAAATTACACAAAAACTATATTGCTATGGCAAGTTCCAAATGTTTTACCAAAAAGCAGTTGCTATGGGGACGCTGGTGCTTAAGCATTTGGGGCTTTATGCACCATTGCGTATCCCATCCAAGCGGAATGCAGGCAAAGCCATGTGCAACATGGCTTTTTGTTGGTAAAATTTTGGAACTGCCAGAGCTACATAACTTGTGTATTAAAAAAATGGGGAAACTCAAAAATTATTAACACCCCAAGTATAAACACATAAAATAAATATTTTATATAACCAGCTCTATGGCTTTTAAATTTTATCACTATAAGGTAAAGATTTTATATAATTTTCCATAAATATAAAATCTGGCATTCCGTCTTCCCCGCCTGGTAATTTTATTACAGTCTTTTTCATTTTCTCCATAGTCCATTTTCTTCCATATCCAAAACGGTACTTATTGGCTTTTAATACTGTTATAATAAACATAGCTATATATTTATTCATATTCCAAAAATCTTTAGCGTATAAAACATTTACATCATCCGAAGCCCAGAACGGCTGGGATTGATAAAACGCCTCTCCTACACTTCCATTATAATTAACAGTAATACAATTAGGAGGATAGAAATAATCTGTTTCAATTTTTTCCCTTACACCATTATTTTCACTAATTGCCCCTATAAAATTTATATTTCCTGGAACCATATCTTCTTTTGTTAACCTTTTACCCTTATAAAAATTAAAAAGATTTTCCAGGATATATTCTTTCCAAAGCCTGGTATTTAAGTTTAATGGCATATTTTTTATTTTTGTTGTAATATATTTATACTTTAAAGATTTCATATAATTTTCCATAAGCTCCCAATCTGGGCAATTATCCTGGTTTACTGGTAATTTTACAGTAAAATCTGCTTTTATATGCTTGTTTAATTCTCTGCCAAATGCCCTGAATTTATTTTGTGTTTCAAATTTTATAACTTGACACAAATATAATTTTGCCAGATAAGAAATATTCTCTTTAAAATGTATAACAGCAATATTTTGAGCTGTATAAAAAGGAGTATCCTGATAAAATGCTGCACCAATACTGCCTCCTAAAGCGACTGTTAAACATCCCCCAGGATAAGGTTTAATATTATTAATTCTGTCAACCCTAGCGGATACACCATTATTTAAAGCAGTTCTGGATATAAAATTAACAGATGGGTTATCAAAAGTCATATTTTTTAAGTCAAACTTATTTCCATAAGTAATATCTACAATATTATTTAACAAAAATACTTTAGTCTTCATAAACTTCACCACTTTTCACCAAATAAGCAAGATAATCATTAACCGTCTGTTGGAAATCATCTTGTGTAAGCTTTGTATAATCTGTCTGCATATATGCTTCACATAACCATTCATCTTTATAACCAATACAGTGTCTTGCAGATAAACCATCAATAACATCTTTATTTCTATATAATTTTAACCATTTATTTTCAATACTTTCCCAATTTCCCAAAGCATCAATTCTGCCCATCTTTTTCCGTTTTACAAATCCATCTTCTTTACAATAACCAAAAAATGTTTCCTGTGTACTATCATGTGGTGTATGTGCTGTCCAAACCATTACACATACATTAGTCCCAACTGGATAAAATATATCATCTGGCATTGAAAACACAGCTCTTAACGTATTCTTTTTCATTAAGCGTTCCCTGACATCTTTGAATTTTGTACCAATTGCACAGCTCATTGGAACAACAACAACACCTGTTCCTCCTATTGTTAAAATATCTAACAAATGTTCAACAAATTCCAGTTCAACAACATCCTTTTGTGAATAAGGAGGATTAATTAATCCTATATTAATATTTTTACTTTTAAGCTCTTCTGTAATCCTTTTGTTAAAACAATCACCTTTATAAATATTAGATTTGCCATCCTTACGTATAATCATATTTGCTATTGCCAGTGTATATAACCCATCATCAAATTCAACACCATATAATCCATTTTTACGTATATTCTCAACTTCATCTGGGTTTGCATTTCTAAACATTTTATTCATAGCTGTTACAAGAAACGAACCAGAACCACAACATATGTCAACTACACGGCTATTTTTATTTACATCAGCCAGGTCACACATAAATTCTGTTAAATGCTGTGGTGTAAGAACAATTCCTAAACCACTGCCATCACCACCTGAGTATTTAATAAATTCATGGTAAAATACTCCTAAAGCATCAATTGTACTATCAGCATAATCCATCATTGGTTTAATTTTCATTTCCAACTGTTCAATATACCAAGTAATAGATTTTGAATGCCCTAATGGTATTCCAGCAAACTTTGTATTGTCCTGGAGAGTACTAAAAACCTGTTTTATATAGTTAATCCTGTTACTTTTAATATCACTATCCATCAGAACATTTTCTATAGCATTTTGTATATTTTGCATTACTAATTTATAAGAGGTCAGCATAGAATAACTTTTTGAAAAATCCTCATCGTTTAATGCAATCAGTATACCTGCAATAAAAACTGGCTTATGTGATTCTGTCACTTTAATCTCTCTTAAAGAATTATGCATATCAATCGCAGTATTTCTAATTTCATCCAATGAATATGCTTTTTTTAATTTATTTCCTTTTATTAACTCAATATAATTTTGTGGTTCTAAAATAATATCTTTTGCCTTTTCTAATATTGTATATTTATCATGTCCACGCATCCAATAAAAAGTATCTACCTTCATATTTTGGGTTGTTGTCCCACTTACAGCAATAGCAACAACATTGTATTCTTCTTTTAAAAATTTAGCATAGTACAAAACACCATCTACAGCAAACATATTTGGCTTATTTATATTTACACTACAATGTTTTTTAATACTATTTTTACATTCCACAACTATAATTGTATTAATATCATCATCAAAAGTTATAATATATTCTGGCTTAGCCTTCCCTTTCCCTCCCTGGGAATAATCCTCAATATCACATTCTTTTGGTTTTCCACCTGCTTTTTTAAGTAAATTCTCAATTTTGTATATACTAGAAACATCACCTTGAGGAAGGACATAGCCAAATGGATTCTTTCCAATAACACATTTCATTTCTTTTAATGTCAAACTTTCTGTGTACTGTTCAACTGCCATTACATATTCCTCCTTTTTCACAACTATACAGTCAAGTGGACTGCAGATATTATCTTGACTTTCCAGACACCCCCTGGAAGATTAATATATAAACAAATATTCTGTCATCTATATTTTTATTATAACATAAGAAAATATAGATATCTACACATTTATAAACATTTGTTCTTAAACTTCTACAAAAAAGAAAGGTTATAAGAACATTCTGTATTCTTACAACCTCTCTTATAATCTTTTAAAAATAAATGGCAAACCAGGAAATGTTTTATATATGTACTATTATATTTTATTAAAATAATCTATATTTATAATTACCATATTTGTACCCTGTCCTCTGGTGCTACATACATTGCGTCATTTGGAGTAACCCCAAAAACATCATAGAATTGTTCAAAAAGTGGCAATATAGCATTTACCCTTACTTTATTATTGGAGTGGACATCTGCCGTAAGCATATAATCCCTATACTGGTCTGTCTGGTTACATGCCCATATAGCAGCATTACTTTTAAAAATCTCAAGCTGGGCTTTTTTATCATCTCCAGCAATTTCAAGCGCACATGCCATTGCCCCCATATCAGCAATATTTTCTGTAATTGTCATATCCCCATTCTGGAATATTCCATTAGTAATTTCAATGTTATTATAATAATTCTTTACTTTCTGTGCCCTTGCTGTAAACTGTTCAAGGTCTTCTGGTGTCCACCAGTTAACAAAATTACCATTCTCATCATATGATGCCCCGCTCGTATCAAAAGCATGTGTGATTTCATGTCCTATTACAGTACCAATACCTCCAAGGTTCTGGGCATAATCTGCATCTTTATCATAAAATGGCTTTTGTAAGATGGCAGCAGGAAATGTAATATCATTTGCCTGTGGATTATAACAAGCATTTACTATTTGTGGTCCCATAATCCAGCTTTCCTTATCAACAGTTCCAGAATCAAGAAGTTCCTGGATACCAGAATTTAAAGCAGTCTGGATACTCATTATATTTTCAACCAGTCCTTTAGACATATCAATATTTAATTCATCAAAATAAGAAGGCCATTTGTCAGGATATCCAATTTTCACTTTCATTGTATCAAGTTTCTTTAATGCTTTTTGTTTTGTTGCATCAGACAGCCAGTCTATTTTCTGTATTCTGTTACGGAAAGTCTTTAAAATGTCCTGGGTCATTGCTTCAATTTCTTTTTTACTTTCTTCTGAAAAATACTTTTTCACATAAAGCTGCCCAAACTCCCAGAAAAATAAATTCTGTGTTGTTTCTTTTGCTATCTGGTCATTATCCTTATCCTCTTTTGCACCAGTAATAATGAAATTAAGTTCCTGTAATGCTTTATAATGTTCATCTGTAAGATAGCCACAGAAACCTGTATACAATGTAAATTTAGTATAATTTTTTAAAAGTCCAAGATTATCTTGTGTAAGATAACTGTTAATCTTTTTAGAATTCTCTTCACTGCTTACAATGCACTGGTCAAAATTTGTAATACCAATAGTTTTTAAATACCCTTCAATATCACAATTACTATAAAGTTTTTTAAGTTCATCTTTTGTATAAGGATGATAAATTTTATTTATATCATAACGATCTTCCATTCCCAGGCCAGAAACAGCAAGCTCCTGTTCAAAGTTAAATACCTGGCTGGCAATTTCAGAAGCTTTCTCTTCACTTTCCCCTGCCATAACAAAAATCTTCTTTATAAACTCAAGCACTGCCTGCTGTACTGGTTTATTTGCATCACCAGTCATATATTCTTTAGATAAAATATAACTAGGTCCATTATCTGTAAGTACATATTTATTAGAGTCTATTATATCCTGTGTAACCTGGAATGTAAAAATACTTCCCTGTCCAGCCTTTCCAAGTTCCGCAAGGACATTTACAAATTCTGCAACTGTCTGTGCATTATCAATTTTATCTATATATGGTTTTAATGGCTCTGTTCCTAATTTATTCCTTGTATCCATATCACTGTCCAGCATATAAAAATTAATGATTTTCTGCTGTATTGTACCTTCTTTATACTGTTCTTTTTGGGCAACAAGTTCATCAAGCAGACTGTTTAAATCATTTGTAATACGGTTTTGTAATTCATTAAACCCATCCCATTCATACTGGTTTCCCTGAAGGGCATGTTCATTTAATATAGTTGCATTAATTGCCTGGTAGAAATCGTCCTGCAGACGTACAGGGCTTCCAGGTGCCCTTACAGTTACAATAACTGTTTCTTTCTTTTCTGTTCCGTCAGACGCATTTACAGTAATTTTTGTAGTACCAGTTTTATTTGCTGTTACTACACCCTCTTTTGATACAGATGCAATCTCTTTGTCCGCAGACTGGAAAATAAGAGTCTGGTTAGAAGCATCTGCTGGTGAAACTTCTGCCTTAATTGTAGACTGCCCACCTGTCACAAGCGCAATAGCAGGTTTTACAACATTGACCCTGCTTACTTTTGTTCCAACTGTTACTTTAACAGATGCTTTAGTATTTTTAGCTGATGCAGTAACAGTAGCAACACCATTTGTTATTCCTTTAAGTTTTCCTGTTTTATTAACTGTTACTGTTTTTTTATTGCTGCTTTTCCATTTTAAAGAAGCAATATTAGCTTTTAACTGGAAAGACTCTCCTTTTTTAACCGTAAGTGTCCCTGTTGGAACATTTGTGATTTTAACCTTTTTTGACGCTGCTTCTGCTGTTACCTGGTTTGTTATGTTTTCATAACTATTTGGAACTGGCACAACTTGAAACGCCAACAATAACGCAAGAAGTATTGAAAGCAATGTTTTTTGTTTCTTCATAGTGAATAACTTCCTTTCTAAAATATATGACATTTCCCTTAACATATATTCTAGCATAACCAGTTTATAATTCCAAGAAAATTTACAAATACTTTCCTATAATTATTTTTTTGAAAAATACTATAATTACTCTTTTGCATAATTAACTATAATTATGCCAATACTTACCAGTGCCAATGCTGCAAGATTTTGCCATGAGAGAACATGTTCATTTAAAAATATTGCGGAAAATACCACTCCAAATACAGGAATTGAAAAACTATATACAGCAATTCTTCCTACAGGATTATACTTAATAAGTTCTGCCCATATACTAAAAGCAACTGTTGAAAGCAATGCCATATATAAAAGAAGTGCTGATGACTGTACTGTAAATCCCTGTACACTGCCTCCTGCCAGCATACCTGTAATTACCTGGACAGCCCCGCCAAATAAGAGCTGGTATGCTGTAATTGCTGCTGGTGTTTCACGTTCTGAAATCTTCTTAAGGGTAACTGAACTTATACCATAAGCAGCCGAGCACAATAAAATCATCCCTTCACCCTCCAAAGAAAGACCTAATCCCATCTCTCCAGATTTAAGGTTTACAAGTATAACTCCTGCAAATCCTGTGATACATCCTGTCATTTTCTTTAAAGTTATTTTTTCATCTTTAAGAAGAAAATGTGCTGTTATAATTGAAAAAAAAGCATTTGAAGCATTAATTACTGAACCTTTGGAACCTGTTGTATGTGCCATTCCTATATAAAAAAATACATATTGTAATGTTGTCTGTAAAATACCCTGGCCTGCAATATATGGTATAGAAGATGCTTTTATTTTAACAAATCTATGCTGTATAAAACTTGTAAAAAATAATGCAAAAATTCCTGCAAGGAAAAAACGGTATCCAGCAAAAAGTATCTGGCTTCCTGCACCACTTATAGCAAACATCTTGTATCCTGCTTTGACACATGGAAATGCACTTCCCCATAATGCACAGCATATTAATGCTAATAATGCAATAACCGCTGGATTTTTAAATAATTTTTCTCTATCTTTTTTCATAATATCCCCCATGCCACGCCTTTTGCGTCCCAAATAGTATAACAGGACAAGCCTGCTTTAGAAAAATGCTGTTTCTGTTATAATTTGTATATTTTATTTCTTTCCTGTAAGATAATAAACCGCCAGCGCCGTCCTGTGTGAAAGATTTTCTTTTGCAAGGATAGACGTAATATAATTCTTTACCGTCCCTTCACTGATATATAGTTTTTCTGCAATTTCTTTATTAGAAAGACCTTCTGCAACTGCCTTTACTACTTCTAGTTCTCTTGCTGTATACCTTCCTGCATTAAATCCAGATGATGCCCGCCCGTTACTCTTTGCAAGGTTTAGAAGCATTGATTCTTCCATTACCCCTGTACCATTATAAACTGATTTAATCATCTGTTTTAAATGTTCTGGTGTATGGTTTTTCACAAGATATCCATTTGCACCATTCTGCAATGCCTTTTGTACCAGCTCATCATCATCAAAAGTAGTAAGAACCAGGACTTTCCCAAGTTTTCTTTCAACAATCTGCTTTGTTGCTTCAATTCCATCCATTCCAGGCATTTGTATATCCATCAAAAATACATCTGGCTTTACATTTTCTGCTATACTTACAGCTTCCTTTCCATTAGCAGCACATCCAATTACTTCAAATTCATCATCAACCTCAAGTATAATCTTCATTCCTTCTCTTACAAAATCACTGTCATCAGCAATAATTACTTTTATTTTTTCCATAAACATCCCTCATATTGTTACATAACTATATTATAAAACTTGTTCCTAAACTCCTGACATTTCCTGCTATATCTGGTTTCCTTAAATTATAAAATACAAAAAATATACAGCCTGCACAAAAATTTTAAATATACTATATTAATCCTGTCTTGGAAACAACATATTAATACTAAAACCTGTTTCTGTTTCAAATCCAATAATTCCATTTACATCCCGGACTCTCTTTCTCATACCTGAAATCCCCATTCCATCTATAAGTTTATTACATCCTTTACCATTATCTGAAACCATGCACCGGATTACCTTATTCATAACATATATTTTAATTTCTATTTTAGTACAGCCTGAATATTTCAAAGAATTAGAAACTGCTTCATAGGCATTATCAAGTATAATCTCAAGATAATTTTCTGGCACTTGTGACAATTCCCCATCCATAAAAAGTTCTGCTTCTATACCTTTCTGTTTACACTCCATGCAAAGCTTATCCAGCTGTATAAATGCCATTTCATGTTTTTTAGGAGTTTCATCTCTTAAAATAGCCCTGATTTCATCCATGCTGCTACGAAGTTCATCAATTACAGCCTGGGTCATGTTCTTGGCGGTTTCTGTTTTCTTTTCCATAACTAATTTAACTGCCTCAAGCTGGTATATTGAACCATTAACTGCATGTCCAAGTTTATCATGTAATGCCTGTGACAAACTGGCACGCTCTTCAAGAATCTGGTTCTGTACTTTTAAACGTTCTTTGTTTATCTCTTCCCGCAATTCATCTTCTTTTTTATACAAACTTTTTTTAAGCTGCTGGCTTGAAACCACATCACTTTTTTCCAGCTCTTTATAATAAAGAACAACAAAATCATTCTGTATATAAATTATTCCTAAAAGCAAAGTTTCTAAAATCTGTACCCCTGTCCTGTCCCATCCTGGAATACACGCTGGAATAAGTGGCAAAAAATACCACAAAATCCCTGGTTTCACTATATAAAATACCTCAAATATAGTATAAATGGCAAGTGGCATAAATTCTTTTCCAATTATACATATTATAAATACACATAATATACATGAAACTGCTGCCAAAATCCATCTTCCCCTTTTTTCTGCAAGCTCTTTTCCTGCAGATGCACCAGTGAAAAATGCTAAAAGCAGGAGCACCCACGCAGATGCCCCTGACAGTATATAATCTGATATAACAATATATATTTCAAGTATAATCAATAAACCCATACGCACTGCCAGGAAAAAATCCCCCTGGAACCGTTTTTCCATTCTTATAATTCCTTTCACCACTAATCCCTTATCAGTTGTCCTGGTGTTGTATTTTCAAACCAACACCACCAATACTGGCAATTATAATAAGATACGCTGCTGTAACACATAATAACATAGTATAAGCACTTTTGTCACCAGATAATAATATTTCTGAAGCTTTTATAAACCATTTCTGTGGCATAAGGAAAGAAACAGCTTTTAATGTGCTGGATGTATTATCAAGCGGAAAATACAGCCCTGCTAAAAGACTTGAAATGCTCCAAATAGTAAACACAGTATAATTTGCACTCATTATATCCCCAACCAGCACACCTGTACAAAGACTTAAAACACTAAAAACCAATCCTAATAAAAATATAATTCCAAGAAAAACTATCTTATCTATTCCAAAATCCAGTTCTCCCCTGGCATACATGCATATTCCTAAAACTCCTGTCTGCAGGCCAGAAATTATTATTGCCATAACAAATTTTACTACAAGGTATTCAAACATGTTTATGCCAGACAGCATAATTCTTGTATATACTTTATTCTCTTGTTCTTCAATCACAGTATAAGCTACACACACCCCGCAGAATACAAATCCAAGTGTAATAATAGCAAATGCATATCCTATTTTATCCTTAGCAGAACTTTGCTCTTCATCTAGTACAATATCATTCTTTTTACTTATATTTATTATTTCTTTCGCTGGTTGTCTTTTTTGTATTGTCCTAATTACTTCTAATACCTCTTTTGTGTCCATTCCTGTACTATAAAGCATATGCAGCTGTTCTAAATATACATTTAAAGCTTCCGTAAATATTTCAAACCTTTTATCCCCTGAAACCTCATATGTAATAAGAGATTTTTGTATATTACCTTCTGCTATTCCCTTTTCAAAATCCTTTTTTAAGTATAAAATTGTCCCTGCCCTGTCATTAAATGCATCTTTTTCTGCCTGCTTTAATATCTCTTCATCTGTCATTTTGTTTGTATCAGCACGGCAGACAAAAAACATTCCTGTATTTGCAAGTTTTTCTAAAATATAACCAGAAAGTTCTGTCATGGACGAATCATATACCTTTACAATAAAAGCAAATGCCTGTGAATTTCCACAATATATTGCCTTGCTGCTGGCATCTTTAAGTTCATTTATTTCTTCATTATATTCTTTATTTATTATTGCAGTTTCTGTTTTTAACCCTAGAATAATAACTGATACTATTGGCGTAACCACAAGAAAAAACAGAAACCCTTTATTTCTTAATAACAACTTTATATTTATCTTTAATAATGTTAAAAAATGGCTCATCCCTTTTCTTTTCCTTTCTTTCTTATCCAGTCTGTTAATACTGCAATTCCTGTACCTGCTGCTATTATGGCAAGCAAATAAAAGATACTGTTTAATGTATAAGTGCTATGTCCCATACATGAATACTCTATTAATGCCCGGTTTACATGATAAATTGGTGAAATCCTTTTAACTGTTTCCGGAAAACTTGAAAACATATATGTTTCAAAACTGCCACCAAAAAATCCCATAAACCATGTAATTGTAAATAATATAATAACTGTAACTGCAAGATTTTTAAAAATACTATAAAACATTAAACCTAATGATGCCCCTGCCATTATAACTAATAAAACCAAAATCACAGACAATGCCAGGTTTCCCCAGTGTATTCCAAACATAAAGGATGAAACTAAAACAGACACCCCTATGCCAAATGCCATAAACGATACTAAAGGTATCCATTTAGCAAAATATAATTTAAAACTGGATAATGATGTAATCTGTAATCTTTGTCCAATTCCATTTTTCTTCTCACTAGAAAGTATACTTGCTATACAGATTATTCCTAAAAAGCTGAAATATACAATTTCAATTATTCCATAATAATCTTTAGCATCAACTGCTGGCATATAATCAAGTTTTTGTACGGGGATTTCTATATCTTCCTTATTGCTTATATCTGCATGTACAGACATTATTAACGCCTGGTCCAGGCTTTGGTCCAGACACCAGACCAGAAAGTATTCTAAGGTAACGCCCTCTGTTTCATTATCTGCACTTTTATATACTTTGTATTCCCTGCTGCCTAAATCTGCAAAACATGACAAACCATTATTTTCTACAATTTCTTCTGGTTTCCCTTCTGGATACTCTAAAAACTGTATTCCTGCATCTTTGCCTGCTTCTTTTATAATTTCTACATATTCTTCCCAAAAACTCCCTTTTTCAACACGATACCCAGCCTTAAACCTGTCTGTAGTTTCATAAGATTTCATTAAACTTTCAAAAGCACTGGAAAGTACCGCAATTACAAGAACTGGGCCAAAAACCACACATATAAGGATTATTTTATTCCTTAACATAAGTTTAAAATTATTTTTTATCAAATACCAAATCATTCCATCCTCCATATTTATCTGTAATCCCTTAACTGTTTTCCTGTTAAAGTTAAAAATACTTCTTCAAGAGTAATTCCATTATCTTCACTTGTTACAAGATGTTTTAATTCTTCACTTGTACCACAGGCAATAACTTTTCCATTGTCCATAATTGCTATCCTGCTACATATTGCTTCTACTTCTTCCATATAGTGGCTGGTATAAACTACTGTTGTGCCATTCTTATTTGATTCCTTGATTTTCTCAAGAATAAAGTTCCTTGACTGTGGGTCAATTCCTACCGTAGGTTCATCAAAAAATAAAAGTTCTGGTTTATGCCCAACTGCACAAGCAATATTAAGCCTTCTTTTCATTCCTCCAGAAAAATTTTTGGCATATTCATTTCTCTTGTCCAAAAGCCCTACATACTCTAATGATTCTTCTATTGTCTTTTTCAGTTGTTTCCCTTTAATTCCATAAAGAGATGCAAATAATTCCACATTCTCCCAGGCTTTTAAATTTCCATGGACTGCAAGTTCCTGCGGTATATATCCAATCTGGTTTATTACCTGCTTTTTCTGTTTCCATGGGTCTGCTCCTAGAAGTTCAATACTTCCTGCTGTTGGTCTGGTAATAGAACAAATCATATTCATTGTTGTACTTTTACCTGCCCCATTAGGTCCTAACAACCCAAAAATTTCTCCCTTTTTAACTTCCAGGTTAAGTGCATCAACTACTGTCTTACTCTGGTATTTCTTTGTTAAATCTTTAGTCTTTAAAATAATATCTGGCATAAATAATATCCTTTCTATAATAACTACATTTAATATCAGCAAAATTATCATATCAAATCCACCTTAATACTGGTAAGTGAAAAAAGAATGGTTTTATACATTACTAAAGTCATATTTATTAATAACTTTTTCCAGTTATTTCAAAAACAATAATCCTGCTGGCATCGTTCAGGATAAATAAAAAAACCTTACAATATATAAATATTGTAAAGGTCTTTAAAAAACTGGCAGGATGCATTTGAAAATAAAATACTTCACAAATTATGTGGCTCTGGCAATTATTTTTGTCCATCATAATTAATTACATTGGGATTTCTGATGTAATATTAATTTCCAGCAGAAAAATAATAGAAATTTTCACATATCTTTACTATAAGTTCACTTTTACCTGGCTTATTTTTCCAGTATAACAAAAAGCAAAATATAGTACATACACAAATTAAAGGTATTATTAATAAATATTTCTTTTTCATAATAATCCCCCATACCACATTTTATAAGGCTCAAACATAGATAAATTTTCCCTCCGTTATACAAGTACAGCTTTACAGCATCTCTTTGTCTGTAAAGTCCCCTATTACAATATTAAGATTGCCATTACGTGTACGTAATTCATCAATAAAATCTTTGGGAACACTCTTCCCCCGAAGCACCACATTATACTTAAGTTCAAATAAAGTTCCCATATTGGTTGTCCTTATCGTTTCAAGATGTGCCTGTGTAGTATATTTTTCAAAAACATCATCAAAAAGCCCTTCATAATTAAAGTTCTCAGGTATTGTAATTTTCAGATGTTTGACCGTCTGTGGTGATTTGCCAAAATTAACAGCTGTAAGCATTAATTTAAAAGCTGAAGATAATAAAAAGAAAACAACTGCAATACCTATATATCCCATTCCTAGTGCAAGTCCAAGTGCCATTGATATAAAAATTGCAGCAATTTCCTCTGCTGTTCCAGGGACACTACGGAACCGCACAAGTGCAAAAGCACCTGCAACTGCAACTCCTGTACCAATATTTCCATTAACAAGCAGAATAACAACAGCAACCGCCATTGGAAGCATTGCCAGAGTTAATAAAAAACCTGCACTATGCCTGCTTTTATATAAAAATACAAGTGAAGTAAATACTCCTAAAACCATTGCACATAAAAGGCAAGCTAAAAGCTCTGGCAAAGTAATAGGATTACTTATAATACTATTTAACATAATTTACCTGTCCTTTCTGCAAATGCATTAGCAAGAAGATGTTGTTTATAACATGTTCCATACTTTGAAAAACTATTTGGATATACTTTAAATTCACTAAGCAGTGAAGCAAGCCACATTGGTGCTGCCTGGGGCAGTTTTACTTCCATAACTACTTTATTGTCATCCAGTATAAGCTGTCCCTCATCCCCGGCACACAAATCAAGTTCTGTAGTTCTCCAGCGTATATTTTGATCAAATGTAATACGCAGTCCTGGCTCTTCTATATCTGTAAAGGCAACTCTCTCATATGCTATAAATACCTTTGGTACTGGATTGTACATATGTAAAAACCAATGTATTTCCCTCTGTATCTGGAAATCCTCATGCAAAACTTCACCGCCATCCAGAAATCCTTGTATCCCAGGTGGTTTCACTGCTATCCTGCGTTTATATACTATGCCATCAAACTTCTTTTTAATTTCTGCAAATATATTATCATTATTTCCTGGAATACCATAACTACGCAGCCTGAATTTTTCCTTATATAGTGGTTTTTCTATAGAAGTACGTATTAGGTCAAAATTATCTGTATCAAAATAAATATTGCATATAGTATGCATCCCATATTCATCTATTTCCATGCGTTGTCCAAGCTGTTCAATAATTTTATTATATTGGGCAGTTCCAAGCAAAAATTTTTTCTCATAACGCTTAAAAGTGTATTCTGTCTTTGGCATGACTTCTCCTTTTATTACTTACTCTAAGGCGTGTTTGACAATTTAAAAGCAATTTTCAAACACGTCCTAGTAACTATTATATCATTATTTTATAAATTATAATAGATAAATGAAACTAAATAAGTAGAAAAAATCTTTGCCGCCTAAAAATTTTCCAAAAAAATCTTGCTTGTGACGTTACGTAATGATTTATAATATATTTCAGGAGGTAAAAAACTATGGCAAAATACAGAGCAATTCCAGATGGATATATGACAGTTGGAGAAGTTGCTAAGAAAATAGGAACAACTGTCCGGACTTTGCAATATTACGACAAAGAAGGATTACTCTCTCCGTCAGCAGAAAGTGATGGTGGGCGCAGGCTTTATACGGATAAAGATTTAGTTATACTTCATCAGATTGTGTCCTTAAAATCATTAGGGTTTTCTTTGGATGATATAAAGCAACGCTTAATTTCTTTAGAAACACCGGCTGATGTTGCAAACGCTCTTACTGGACAGGCTGATAACATACGTATGAAAATAGAGCAGCTAACAGCTTCTTTAACAGCAATAGAACAGTTAAAAACAGAAGTGTTACAAATGCAGACAGTTAATTTTAAGAAGTATGCAGATATTATTGTCAATCTGCAAATGAAAAATGACTCTTACTATCTTATTAAGTATTTTGATGATGATACACTTGACTATATCCGTAACCGATTTGATAAGGAAAGTGGCTTAAATTTTATGGACAGATTTAATTGTGTGAGTGATGAAATCATACAACTTCAAAAAGAAAATGTGCCCCCTGAAAGTGAAAAATGTCAACAGGTTGTAAAAAAATATTGGGACTTGATTATAGAATTTACAAACAACGATATGAGTATGCTGCCAAAATTGATGGAAATAGGCAATATTGGTACTGCTACAAATGCTTGGGAAGAAAGACAAAAAACTGTAAACAGCTATTTAGAGCCAGCTTTACAAGTCTACTTTTCAAAACCCGAAATGTATGTTTTATAGTCTGAAAAGTAAATACTTAGGTATTTTTCGATATTTAATATGTATGGGTTTAATATTAGTCCTCATTTGTTTTTAATTTCATATATTAGTTCTATATTATAATTGTTTGAATCATCATAAGATTGATCTAATTTTTTGTTACTGTTCATAATAAAATATGGTTCTCTATCATCCGTTAATATTTCTAATTGCCTTTCATATATTTTAATTGTTTATTTATGTTATATCCAGCAAAAGCTATTACAATTCCCATAACTCCAATAAATAGATAAGAAAAAACTTCAAAATAAATTTTGTTATTTTCTAGCCACGATTTAACTCTTTTTTGCTTCTTTTTCTCTTTTGCTGAAAAAGCTTCTTTCTCTACAATCTCTATTTCTTTTGTATTCTCATTATATATTAGCTTCTTCATCAAATCTCTCCCTTCATAGCAGATAGTTTCCTTCTATCACAAAAAATGTAGATTTTGACATAAATCAAGAAGAAACTTTAAATTATTTAAAGAAATAGAGAAATGACACATTGAAATGTCACCTCTATCAATTAATTATTTCATTATTACAATATTTTTCGTGTCATAACGGTCTGACCAGTCATTATCATTAAAAATATGAAATTTAGTTTCTATATTTTTAACTTCGCTCATTGGAACTTTATCTGCTTCATAATATGCAATAAGTATATAGTCTTTTGCTGTCTTTTTCGGTGCAATCTCTATTGAGCATATAGGGTCAACCATAAATCCGTTGATTGATGTTTCCCTAAGTTGCACAGTAATTGTCCTGCTTGTATAATTTGCGATAATTAACCCAAACCTATAGTCGCCATACTTTTCTTTAACGCCGAAATAATCTATTTTTATGTTTCAGTCCTGATAAATAGTTTTATTTATCGGTGCAACAGTTGGTTCTGGTGTTATTACAGGTTCAGGCGTTGGTATTATTGGTTTAGAAGTAACTGTTGGCTGTGGAGTTACTGTTATTTCTGGTTCAGGCGTAGGTGTATTAGTTGGCTTTGGTGTATTCGTATTCTTAGGCTTCTCCTTTTCTTTTATAGTTATTTTAACGTGAGTTCGACAAAAAATAAGATAAAATATATATTCTAAAATATTAGTTTGTTATGACATAATAACTTTTTTGTCGGGTACTATATTAGCAGAATATATATTCTAGTACTAGGCAAATTATAAAATCTTGCATGGAATTACATTACTACCTGGTTGTATAGAAGGTTTTTTAGGTAAAAAAGAATATGCGGCAATACCAGAAACTAAATTTACTACGAAATTACAACCGCTTCTGTGTCTGGAATGTTCTATCTGGCATATATTTTTAAGGAAATCATTCACAGATTCTATTACAGCACGTTTTCTTAGGAGTATTTTATCAGACAGTTCCATAAGACCTTTGGTTTTTGCATTCTTTTTTTGTTTTGTAAACAGCTGGATGCCATTTTCTTGCAGCTGGTTAGCTAATTTCTTTGAAATATAACCTTTATCTGCAAAAAGCTTACCAAAAATATTTTTTGTAAGGTGTTCCATAACTTTAGGATTTCTGTCGTCTTTATTTCCTGGTGTAAGGCAGAAATCAAGTATTTCACCACAATCATTTATGGAAATATGCAGTTTAAAACCATAAAACCAGCCTGTAGAGCTTTTACCTCTCTGTGCAATACCTTTAAATACTTTGTGTTGGTTTATCCTGTGGTTGTCACAGACATCAATAGTAGTAGAATCTACAAAACTGGTGCCAGTACATTTCCCGCCACACGAATAAGCAAAAAACACCATTGGAAGTGCAGTATACGGCATAAGCTCTATAAAACGGTTATAACTTACAAGGTTTGGAAAGAATTTCTTATAATTTTTTAAAACCAGCCCTTTATAAAACCACTTAAATGTCCTGTACCCAGACAAATGGAATACAACACATATGGCCATTGCCTCACTTAAAACAAGACGGCTTGGAAGTTCCAGGAATACAGGGTTGTTATCATTCTGTATACATTGTTGTTCCATATAAGGAATAAATTCTTTACAAAAGTTGTCAATTTTACAAAATACTGATATAATTAAATCGTCCATAAGCTTGATCTCCTTTGTTAATCTTTTTATTGAGCAATTAAATTATACCATAGAAGCTTGCTTATGGATTTTTATTTTGTCGAACTCACGTTATTTTACATTTATATTCCTTCTTACCTACTAAAGCATAAACTATAGATTTGCCTTCTTCTACAGCTTTAATCTTAACCTTTTTCTTTGTTTCTGATATTATGTTTATGTTTGAATTTTCCCTTGACCATACAGCACCTTTTTTACTGTTTAGTAACTTAATGGTCTTTGTATCACCAACTGTCATTGTAATACTTTTGATGCTAAGTTTTGTCTTTGCCTTTGCAGTTACTAATGTTTGTGTACATGTTGGCATTAATGCTAATAATATTATGCATAACACAAGTATGCATGATAGTAGTTTCTTAGATTGTTTCTTCATAACAAATCCTCCTGTTCGTATTGATAAAGATACTTATTAATAATGCAAAATTCTTTACTCATTCTCTTTTACTTTTTTCCAATTTTCTATTATAGGAAGTTTAAATTTCTCACAGTCAATATAACTAATTGTTATAAATGCTACTAAAAATGTTATGGTTAATTGAATAAGTATATAACCATAAATTTGATATACTGTAAAACATATCTCTTCCTGTGAAAAATACTTTATCCAGAAGATAATAGAAATTAAAATGCACATTAATACATATTCTGCATATGAACCATAATAAATAATTTTTTCTTTTAGCATTCTAGGATTTCTCTCATAATACTTAACATGAAATTTCTCCCATTTAAAGCATTCTTCGTCATTGAAATCTTCTAAAAATTGATTTAGATACGCTGATATAAAACTGACAGAATATTTATGATTAGCTACTTTCAAGGATATTGGCAAAATAACAACAAATGGCAATAAAAATAATTCTATTATATTTGTTGATAATGCAACTCCCAATATACTGATAAATATAGTATATGTAAAAGTTCCCAGTGTATCAATCGCCTTTAATCTCCATGTTATTTCATCTCTAAGTATTAAATATTCTTTTTCGTTTTTCATTATAATTTTCTCCTTTAAGTAAATTCTTGTGTGCTATAGCATATAAAGGGAATTTCAAAAAATCCCTTTTCTTCTTGATTGGCTGATTTTTGCACCTTTTGAGTTCATTGGTCTATGGTCTTTTACGCAGCCTAGAATAATTATAAATGGAAATAGTGGTATCATCACCATTATACCTAACAATGAACCTAAACATGAACTTTGTTTTCTTTTTCTTGTAATAATTAATCCTCCTTTCGTATTTTATTGGCATGTAACAAAAATTCTTGATTTTAAACCATTTTCCACAGAAAATATGTATGAAAAAAGAGTTTTACCTATTCCCTGATCCAACTAATTTTTCCTCATCTTTTTTAATTTTTTCCCACGCATCCATGTATTTATCGGCATCTACTCCTTGGTATTTAATAAATATAAATATTACTATTATAATAGCCACTATGCCTGCATTGATTTCAAAAATACAGCATTTAGAATAATCAACATTCAAAAAATATAGAAATATACATACACAAGAACATATCACATAAGGAAGTTCCTGGTAATCACTTTTTGATGAAAAATTATATATTTTGTTAAAATTATTATGTCTTGTTTCCCAATGACAAGGATATTTTACATCTTTTTCGTGAAAAACTCGTAAATAGGTTGCTGCCTTTGTAACGCATTTCCAATAATCATATGATATTATATGAGAAGGAATTGTTACTACCAACGGAAGTAAAAAAGCATACACTATAGTTTTTTCTCCAGTTAAACAAAATCCAAGCAATATAACTGTGATTATATACATCATGTTTCTTACGTTTTGATATTCTTCTAAATACTGCAATATTTCCTGCCTTAACATTTCGTATTTCTTTAATTTTAACTCTTTGCTCACGTGTTTATCCTCCTCGTATAATGCTGCATTATATCACAAAAAGATATTTTCTATTATTCAATATATTTTTAAAGACAGAATTGATTGCTTTATATTCTATTGATTTGTTTAAAATATTGTTAATTGATATTAAAGACATTTCTGGTTTCATCAAATATACTACATGCATCTTTTAGTTTTGAAATTGCATAATCATTCGCTATTTTTTCACATGAAACCAAGTTGTATCGATAAAAATAATTTCGTAGTTCTTTCATTACTTTGAACTTTGATGCATTTTGTAATGATTTATCTTTTAAGATTTTAACCTTTAAATCGTAAACTTCTTTTCCTTCTTTCATGTCTTGCATATAATAATAAGGTTTTTCGCCCTTTGACTTAAAATCATTCCAATGACCAAACTCATGCAAAATCACAAATATTGCAAACAAAATCTTTTTTACTTTCTTCTGGTAACTTTTCGTAATCATTTTGTTCATCTCCAAATACACACTTAAAAGATATTATGGAATTTGGAATGTACGAATTACTTTCTGGCATTTTAAAATATTTTACAGGAATAATTCCGTTGTACATAATATCATTAATTCTTGTAGAAATTTCTTTCAATGTAAACAATTTATAGCTACCTCCATGTAATTATTATATTTTATTTCCCAATACCTACACTTCTATTTCACTTTTTAACTGATTAAACAACTGCATTCCCTTTGTAGTGTTAGTATCAGAGTTTGCGTCTGGACAAAATAAATCTTGTACATTATTTATTTTAAAAAAGTTTCCAACTAATGTACTATTTATTAATATTTTAATTTTATGTTTCCTAAACCGTATCGTGTCCAATGTGGTATGCAAAATTCAAACTTTAAGTGATTTGAATAATTTAATGGTATTTTTATATGGGAAACATTGGCATCTGCACGTTGTTCAATAGTTTTTTCTAATTTGTCATCTAAATAAATATTTAATGTACAATCATACTTACTCTCCCCATCTACATGTCCAAAATCAAACATTAAGTTTGAATATTTTCCTTCTAAGTTTACGAGAACATATTCTACTGAACCGCTTCCCATAGAGAACCCATCATATGTTTTTCCTGCCATTTCAAATAAATCTTCATTATAATAATTTCCAATTGATACATCATATGGTGGGCATACGTCCATTAAATTAACTTTTTTACCAGTAGCGTGTCCAATATATAAAACATTATCTGAATAATTTATTTCTTCATTTGTTATTTTATTTAATATATCAAAAGAAACAAAGTCACGACCATCAATATTTAAAAACGATTTTTTTAAATTTTCTGTGACTTCACCATTAATATTTATATCAAAGTCAGAGTATTCAACTTTAGGCGCTTCACTTAATTTGTTTTGAAGTTCTTCTTCTTTTGAAGATAATATATTTTGAGTTTCGGAAAGTTCGTTTTGAGCTGACAACAACTCATCATTCATCAAAGATAATTGATTTTTTAAATCTTCGTTTCCTTTAAATACAGCTTGTAAGGCATCCTCATATGACATATCTTTTTCCACAGAATCAAATTTTTCCGACAATACTTTTACAGTATCTCTCTCTAATTTTGACTGTGTAGAAAAATCACCAAGAAAAAATATTACAAAAGCACCTACTGTTGGAATAATCGCACCTATCAATGCACTTTTTATTTGAATATCCATAACGTTTCCTCCTAATTGTATTCTGTTAGTTAAATTAATTAAAATCATTCTTTGTTATATACAAATATATCTGACACTATAATTATAATTTAGCTTGATATAATAACCTTTGAAACTTTAGACTTCTTAAATTCTAGTACCAGACCAAGACTAGAGTCTTTAACCTTTTTTAAATACTTCTTAAAATCCTTTTTGCTAAATTCTTGGTCAGGAGCTTCACCGCCACGGGCAATATATTTAACTTCACTTGACAATTTATATGTATGCACTCCTATGTTAGTTGTTTCACCTTCATCAAAGTCACTTAATGAACCATGAATAATAATGGTTTTGCTCTTTAGTTTTACTTTATAGGCTACAGCCATTCCCTCTTTTACACGGTCATTATAATAAGGGTTAGATTTCTGTATTAAACTTGTAAATAATTTCTTAGTTTTTGCTGATACTTCCTGTTTGCTGGTTAATGCACAGCCTAGAATTAAAATAAGTACAAGTAATAAAGATAATAGTTTTTTGAGTTTTTTCATAATAAATCCTCCTGTGAATGTACAAAGACAGTCACCGCTCGTTAAAGCTAAACGACTGCTTTTATTTTTGTTAAATTATCTCTCCTGCCATTTTCAGCGCTTCCTTTTCCTTTGCCATAAAACCATTCTCTGCAAAGTATTCAAGTCCTTTGATGGTAATCTGCAGCTTTATAGGCTCTGAAATGTGCCTATACATTTGTTCAAGGTCTTTGGACAACACCAGCCCTTTGATATATCCCTCATCCTGCATGAGTATTAAAAGCTGTTCTCATTTTTCAAAGGATATTTTCATCTTTGAGGCGGATATGGTTTCCAAGTTGAAATTCTCATTTCCCATATTTTTCTCCAATTCCCGAAGAATTTTGTATATGATTTTAAAATTGTCCATATTCCTCTTCTTCCTAAAATCACAAAAATATTGCCCCATATCTAAATGCAGAATTTTGAAATTAGATGTGGGTTCACATAAATTTCGTATAATGTCATGCTATACTGTTAAGAAATTTAGAAATCTTACAATAGTTCACTTAGTAAATTGTTATATTATAAGATTTTTGCCCCTTTACTTCGATTGCATCTCCAACAAAGTGTTGATAAATTATCCTTTGTTGTTAATCCTCCTTTTGAAAGAGGAATAATATGGTCTACTTCTAATAACAGGTTTGGCTCTTTTTGTATAGATGCACCACATTTTTTACACGTATATCTATCTCTTTGTAAAATTTCTAGTCTAAGCGAACTTGTCATTAATGCCCTTTGACCTGCTACGCTTTTTTTGAATTTAATTATTTCTGCCAAATATTTTATAAATTTATTTAAGTTATCAATATCCATTATTATATTGCATTGAAGGGAAGCATTTCCACCAGAACTAACATATTTAAAAATATATTGCGGAAAATACATAGCATTAAAATCTATTTCCTTAAATCCTAACTTTTTTTCAAATTTCTTTTTTCCTAAAGTTTTTATAAGAAATGAAACTTCTGTTTTAATTCCATCTACTATACCTTTCTTTTTTTCATTCAATAAGACTTTCCCCTGCTCTGCCGCTTCAAAATTATTAAGTATATTTTCAAATTTTGATAAATTTTCTTCATTTGGTTTTATATCAAAATATTTACATATATACTTAAATGGTTGCTTTCTGGCATTATCACAAACAGTCCTTGAACAATTATATATGTTAGGCGCATATTTTTGTTTTTTTAATTCTGGACGTTTGTAATTATAATTGCTATTATCATAATATACGGATTTGCCATAATCTAATTGGTTTATTCCTATATATGTACTTCTCAATTCATCTATATGGTCATTTAATTCATTACAATCCTGTACATAATTTTGAACTTGGTTTTTAATATTTAAAAAATCATTCCCTGTATAATATACAACTTCATAAATTTTCCAAATAATAAATATTAATAATATAATTAATAAAATTATCACTTCAAATTTCTCCTTTCGTATACCATATAATTCTACAAAAGAAATATTTTTGCAAAAATCAAGACATAGTTTTAAATACATTTATATTATTTGTTTTACAGCTTTATAGTTCTTTTAGCTGTATCTACACCCATCAAAAAAGCATTTGTAATTTCTAGTTCAACATCTGACTTCTTATTTGAAAGCTGGTAAATCACATACATTTCTATTATTTTGCCTGGTTTTATATTTTTTCCATAGTTTTTCGTTTCATCAGAATATGAACTGTCATATATATTTTCTAATTCTGCACCATTTCGGAAAACCCTAAAAAAACAATACCTAAACAAGAAAATACTAATGATATTATACCTATTACCATTGATACTACACTGAACACGCTTTGTTTCGCTAAAAAACCTCCTTATATGTATATTTGTAATATTCTACCATAAAAGTAAAAATTTGTCTAACACTGTTAAATAAAAATAAAATTTTATAAAAAAAATAAGGAGGAATGGTAACACAAAAAGGCAAGGTTTTAACGCCCTGTTTTTTATTATTTTTTATACATATTTTTATAATACGTATTGATATTATACGTATTATATGTTATTATAATAATGCAAGGAGGAAAACAAAAATGCCAATGAAACCAAGGGAGATGGAAAAACTAATCCTTGCAGACGGATGGATGTTCAAAAATCAAGAAGGTTCACACAAAAATTACATACATCCGACTAAACCGGGAAAAGTCACAATACCGTTTCATACAAAATACCTTCCCAAAGGTACAGAAAATTCCATTAAAAAACAGGCGGGGCTAAAATAGCCCTACTGCCTATATCCCTTTAAACAATATAGGAGGTGTATTAAATGTTATCAATGTATCCAGCCTGTTTCTTTCACGAAGACAACGGCTATTCTGTAGTGTTCCCTGACCTTAACTGGCTATCTACATGTGGTGATACCTTTGAGGGAGCTATGGAAATGGCTATTGAGTGTTTAGCTGGCTATCTTCATACCTGCCAAATGGATGGAGACAATATACCAAAACCGTCTAAATTATCTGATATTGACCCACGAGCTGTTGCAAAAGAACTCGACCCGGATGCGCCTATGTGCGAATGTCTTGTCAATATGGTTTCTGTAGATGTGGATTCATATGCAAAGGAACATTTTGAGAAATCAGTCAAAAAAACACTTACAATCCCGGCATGGCTTAATAACGCCGCTTTGGAAAAAGGTATCAACTTTTCACAGGTTCTACAGGACGCATTAAAAGCACAGTTACACTTAGGTTAAAAACTTCTTGCTTCCTGCTGCCAGGTATGGTATATTTAGACATATAAAAAGGGGAAACAATAGAAACGGCTCTACCCCTCAATGTTTAGCGTTTTATACCATTATAAACGGCACGCTGTCACTATTGCGAGTAGCGGCAGTCTGGCAGGAGCCCAATCTCCTGCCAGACTAAGTAAGCCCTGGTAAACCAAACTCACCGCTTAAGAAGCGTATATTTTAAAGGGCTTACTTAATGAGGTTAAAATATTTTTCATTTGCGTGAGCATAGTAAATAATTTTAGGATTATAGCTCATGACATGTTTCCAATCGCTTTTTAATCTAATATTATTATCATAAGCATCAATGTATTCGATAGGTTCTAAATCTCCCACAAAACAAACTTTACTATCTAAAATCAAGGATATACTATCTTCACTATGACTTGGAGTAGATATAATCTCTCCCGCAATACCTATATTTTTGAGAAACTTCCGGCTATCTTTGCTGTTGATAGTTATTGAGTTATCAGTATTGATAGTTTCGTACTTTAACCGCTTATCTTTTCTGAAAATCTTATCAGCAAAATGAATATGGGAAATTTGTGTGTTAATTAGTATAAGTTGTACCCCTTGTTTTATCAATTCACTTATTAAGCCAATATGGTCAGGATGATAGTGCGTTGCCAAAACATAAGAAATATCACTACTTTTAATGTTATGTTCTTTAATTGCCCTATAAAATGCAGGCAATGTCCCTGCAAAATCTGTATCAACAAGCAAACCACCACCTATCCCTTGAATGAAAAACGTATTTGTATTACCATATCTCAACTTGCATATCATAAAACCACCCCAAATAAATTCTCAATTTATATTTGATTATAAAATCTTTATCTGCCATTTACAATGTATATTTATAAGTCATTTTCCAATGGGTACATAATTCCGAAAAGGCGAAGCGGATTGCGAATATACGCTTGACATATGCCTTAGTAAACTAGAAGTTAATGTCCTTCTATATTATCTGCAAATGGAGCTGGTGTATTTATACAGATTATGTAATACCCATCATCTGTTTTATTTATATAACAACTCCATTCATCAAATACATAGTATTCTGACATACAATTTTTTATTTCAGTTTCTTGCATTTTTGTGGAAAATGTTATAGAAGACAGACAGTCAACATGGTTTCCAGTTCCAGATGTATTTCCAGTTTCAGAATAAATATTTATAATCTCAATATCAGAAATTTCATTTTCTAGATTTATCTTCAATGTGTTAGTTTGTTTTTTTGTCGTAATATGATTTATACATATACCAAAGATTTCATATAACACAAGAATTACTACCAGTATAATGGGTAAAGATAAAATTACAATACCCAGTTTTTTTAGATGCTTCATAGAACGCCCCCACATCTGCAGTTTTTATTAGTAATACTAATTTTGAGTTGCAGTTTTATTCCGCTACTTACCCAATAACAAATTAACATTATCCCATAAATTTACACAAAGACTATATTACTCTGGCATTTACAAAAGGGTTGTGCTTAACTAAATGATATTGCCTCCAAGCAGAAGCATACCGCCAGCATCTCTTAATTAATAATTATTTTCCTGCTTTTCAACATGGTATTCCTTTTCCTGGTCCTTGACTACCAGGTCAAACACCTGCATAATATTTTTCTGTCTTTCTGGATTTTCTTCTGCAAAAAGATTGTCAAAAAACATATCTGCATTAATTTTATTATTTATAAGAAAATCCATATCATAGCCATACTGGTTACTTACCTGCAATGGTATATAAATATCATGTATACTTTTATCTTTCATTATTGTATCCCATTTAAACCTGGTAAGCCCAAGTTCCCTTATCATCCAGTTTTCACTGGCCTTTCTGCGGTTCCTATCATATTCCAGTACATACATTAAAGCTGATGGTGCTTCTACTGGTATTGTTTCAAGCAGACCATCAATAAATATTTTATAAAAGGGATTATTATAATATTTTTTATTATCTTCTAAATAAAATAAACAGCTTAATATTTTTAAGATACGTCTTATAATAGATTGCGGATAACCATTTATTTTATCGAAAAATAAACTTTTATAAGAATTACTTTCCCCAAAAAGAATATAATTAACAGAAGTATTATAATAAGAACAAATCTTATTTAATACCTCTATTGAAATAGTTGCCTTTCCATTCTCAAGACGTCCATACTGGGCAGTAGATATATTAAGTTCAATGGCTAAATCAGTTTTATTATTGCCTTTACTTTCACGAAGCTTTTGCAATCTTACACCAATCTGAAGGTCACTAATATGTTGCATATAAATCCTCCACATAGATATTTTATATTAGTGTACCTATTTTAAATTTCCAATGCTTTCACATATTTATACAACATATTATTTCCATAAAAAAGTAAATACAAACCTGCCTTATTATAACAATACTTTTTTATATTATAAAAGGCAGTGCTTTTGCACTGCCTTTGTAAATTTAATATTTAATATTTATATTATTTCTTCTCCCTTTTATAAAAGAATGTATACTGCTGGTATACTCCTGCATATTCATCAGTCATCCATGCAGGCATCACCCCTCCATATTCCTCATCAACTACCTTCTTCATCCAGACATCTATAGGGCATGCATCAAGATGATGAAGCCCAAAAAGACATACACAATTAGCTACCTTCTTACCAATTCCTTTAAACTTCATAAGATATTCCATTGATTCTTTATAACCCATCTTTTTCAATTCATCTAAAAAACATGGAAAATGGCTCTGGTAACCACACATACCCCATATATACCCGTCCCTGTAACCCAGGCCAAGTTCTGAAAGACTCTCCCTTCCCCCGTTTTTCTCTATATCTTCAAGATATGGTATCATATAAATACCTGTACCTGCAAGTGCCTCTGTCTGACGCATATACCTGTTACACAGGGACTCTATGCCTTTTTTAATACGTGGTATATTATTATTCTGGGAAATTATAAAAGAAATTATAGTTTCCCATATATCCTGGTTAAGAATTCTTATACCTTTGCCATATTCTGCTGCATTTTTTAAAAATATATCATCCCCGCTAATACGGTTGATTAAACCACCATAATCTGTTCCAAGGTCAAAATAATTATACCAGATTTTCTCAAACTCTTCTTCTGTACATGAAAGTTCAAAATGATTTCCATTCTGTGCAATATCAACATAATTTCCAAATGCAGGTATCCTATACTTATATTCATCAAGCTTCCTCCATCTGAAACATTGTCCTGAATCTGCAACCTGTTCTAAATCAAAATAATCTATATCTTTTGTAACCATACTTTTAACCAAACCTTTCTAAAAATATAAACCCAGAAGTACTACTGATAGCACTGTAATAACATGCATACCAGATTTACTGGCATAATAACAATATACACTCCTGTTTCTTTAATCTGTAAATAAATGATACTTTTCTTTCTGGTAATCTTTAAATCCAGAGTTCCCTATATACTCTTTTGCCATTTTAATAATTTCCTTTTCTGTATAAAGAGGCACTTTATACAATGTATGTGCACCATCATATACTACTATCTTGCCATCACTTGTTGCAGCAACATAATTAGGTATTTCTGCAACAACTTCACCAGCATTTTCTTTACTGTATAAATACGCAACATTAGAACCTTTTGTTTTACCACTGCTTTTGGCTTCGCTGTCCTGGTACCACACTACAAAATATGGAAGGCTGTCTGTTGTCTGTACCCCATATACACCATTGCTTATTGATGAAAGGTCAAGTACCTTTTCCCAGGTTTCCATATCATACACTTCACAATAGTCATTTAGAAAATACCTGCCATTTCCAAAAAACATTGTACATGAATAATTACCTGCTTCACCACTGCATAATATTCTTTTACTGTTAATTGAACACACATACCACCTTGTTCCATCTTCATTTCTGTAAAATATTAAATCCCTTCCTTCATGGAAAGAATATAATTCTGCGTTTTCTATAATATGCTCCTTACCATCTGCAATGTTCTGTACACATATTTTATTACTACTGCTGAAAATTCTGTATTTATCTGTAGATACACCCTTATCATAACCATCTTGTATCTTAATGTCTCATATACACATCTGACGATGACGACAAAGCTAGAACTGTAGAACAAGGTGATATCCGAAA
>VSNJ01000299.1 GCA_009774235.1 Lachnospiraceae bacterium | reverse complement strand
CGGTGGACAGGCGTACCCTGCAAATCATCCTGCTGAAAATGCAGGGCTATTCCACAAAGGAAATTGCCCCGCTTGTGGGATTGACAACAGGGGCTATCTATGCAAGGCTAGACCATCTGCGGAAAAAGCTGCGGGAGATTTTATAACCATCTAATATTTTCTGTTTTCTTATGGACTATTGGGTGGGGGATAAAATTCCCTTGTCTAATTTTCAAAATAGGTGAATAAAATACCCGTCCACAGGGAATACTAAAAAGTTTGCCCAAAATCTTGACATGGGTACAGCCGCTATGATATTCTGAAATACCCGTAAGGGAATTGGAAGATTGAAAATGAAATAAGAACATAGATGGAAGAATGGAATGTCAGCCAACGGACAAGGCTGACCGCCGCCGAATTTATGCTGCCCTTTTCGGCTGGCGTATGGCAGCATGGTTTTGAATTTCAAAGCCGTTACATAGCATTGCGAATCCGAGCAGGAGAAAATACTCCTGTCGTTCGTGGTGCAGTGTAGCGGCTTTTTCATTTATCCAAAAGTCAAGAAAAATCAAATCCAGAACGGAGGTGCAGGGACATAGGGTTTTCTTTTCGGAGGGTAAGACAGGCATTAAGAATGCCGCTGCACAGAAAAATGCTCTGCGGCGTTGTCCACAGAGATAGCGAGCATCGGATTGTGTCAGCCACAATCCAATCCACAGCCTAAAGGCGTGTGGACTTCACCCAGGGGACAGCCCCTGTTTACCCCGAAGAAAGGAATTTAAGACTGGAGGATTAAGGAAAATGAGCAAAGAAAAATCAGAAAAGGACGTGCGGAATGTTCCGATTACCGTCCGACTGAACGAGGAAGAACACCAAAAATTAAAGCAGTGCGCCACCGCTTGTGGTCTGTCCGCAGCCGAATTTATGCGCCAGTTATGCAAGGGAAACGCCCCGCAGCCACAGCCTAAAACCGAGTTTTGGGAGCTGTTAAACAAGCTCTACGAAGTGCATGACGCTTTCAAAAAGTGTGTCCCTTACTATCCAACCGCCGCTGAAATTTGTAGAGAGATTGAGGATTTTATCTTAGAACTGCAACAGAAAACAACTCTCCCACAACAATATAGCGTAGAAGAATTGACAGAACAGGGGGCGGTCTGATATGGCGGTAACGAGCCTATGGCATGTCAAGGGGAGCATAAAAGACGTGATTGACTATATAGAAAACCCAGAAAAGACCGTGCCGAATCGGGAAATGCAGGACTTCTTTGACGTATTCTCCTATGTGAAGAATCCGTCAAAAACAGATGAGGGCGAGTATGTTTCCGCTGTCAACTGTCTGAAAGAAACGGCATTACAGCAAATGATTTTGACAAAGAAACAGTACCAAAAGACAGGCGGGTATATCGCTTGGCACGGTTATCAGAGCTTCAAGCCAGACGAGGTAACGCCCGAACAGTGCCACGAAATCGGATTGAAACTGGCAAGGAAAATGTGGGGCGGCAAGTATCAGATAATCGTTGCCACCCACCTTGACAAAGGACATCTGCACAACCACTTCTGCTTTAACTCCGTTTCTTTCATAGACGGACAGAAATACAATTACTCAAAATCGGAGCAGAAAAGGCTGAGGGAGATGTCCGACCGCTTATGCCGAGAGTACGGTTTATCGGTGATTAAAAACCCCAAGAAAGCCCCGTCAAGACCGCTTTATCTGGACGAAAAGAACGGAAAACCCACACGGTACAATGTCTATCGGGAGGATTTAAGGGAGGCAATCAACGGGAGCAGGGATTTACGGCACATGATGAAATACCTTATCGACAAGGGATATGAGGTTGATTTTTCGGGCAGCCATTGGAAAATGAAGCTGCCGCAATATAAGCATTTCACAAGGTTAGACACGCTTGACGAGCGGCTGACGCCCGATTTCATACAGTCATGTTTGAGGGGAGCGTACAAACTTGGGAATTACAAAGCAAGGATTTCCTACTCCCCGCATATGCCAGAGCGGTACAAAAACGCATGGAAACCGCATCAGAAAACCACAGGAATCTTAGCGTTATATTACTACTGGTGCTATCAGTTGGGGATATTCCCCAAAGGCACGGACTACAAGCCGACAAGCCCATTGATGAAAAAAGAATTACGGAAGTTAGATGAAATCACTGCACAGGTAAGGTATATGTCAAAGCATAACATCTCCACCCTCTCCGACTTACACGCCGACAGGGAGAAAAACCAGACCGAAATGAATAAACTGATTGACTACCGCCAGCACTTGCGGAATAAGGTACGCCGTGCCACACCAGCCGAAAAAGAAACACTCCGAGCCGAAAAACA
>VSNJ01000298.1 GCA_009774235.1 Lachnospiraceae bacterium | reverse complement strand
CGGAGAGCGCACATACCACCTCTGGTGGTATATCTGTGCGCACCCTGTAAACAGGGTGAATACGTTACCTCGGCTTTCCAGTGTCCTCGCCTTTGTCATTCCGTACCGCCCTCACTTTCGTTTTCGGCATTGGGGAGAGTGGGTTGTGGGGGAGTGGTTTCTCGGCTTTCCGTTTTGATTTTAGATATAATCTGCTGACACTCCCTTGTCTGCAAGGCAACCGACAAGATACGGTTTAACTCGCCCTCGTCATAGCGATAACAGTCGGGGAAATACTTCACGATAATACCGCCCATGATGTACTTGTGGTGGTTCTCGGCTTTACGTTTCTTCTCGTTCTGTTTTTTCTTTTCGTTGGCTACACGCTGTTGCGCCTGTTTCAATGCCTGCAATGCCTTTTCTAAGTTTTTGCTTGTGTCATTCTTGCTCTCAATCATTTCTGATACCTCATTCTTTCTGTGACTGTGTTAATAGTTTCTGAAAATAAAAAAGGTAGCGGATTGTCTGTTAAGATAATCGCTACCTAAAGGTAAACAATATTCAGTTTTTACATCATTTATCTGTTCTGATTTTCCAGACAATAGAAATTTATTCTATTACCTTTTTCATCCAGATATCTAAAAAAGCAAGCTGTTCATCTGTATGAAACCAATGTTCCCCATTTTCCATTACAGTAAGATGTGTATTGTGGTTACTAATAAATTCATTCACTGTTTTACGGGATACAAGGTTATCATTCCCTGCATACAGAATTTCTGTAGGAACATTCCATGTTATAGGGTTTTCCCTAACAAAGCATAGATATTTCCATGATAATGTTTCCCCAAAGTCCGTAGGAATATCTCCTTTCTCATGCAAATCTGCTTCTGATACATTCGCCCAACTCATCATATCCAATATAAGTCTTTCCATATCAAGTACAGGTGAAATAAATAAAGCCTTTTCAATGTCACAAGCCTGTAATGTGTGCATTGCAAAATAAGCACCAATACTATTTGCAATCACATAAATATGGTCATATCTTTTATGTGCGTTTTCATAAGCCTCTTTAATTTGATTTTGTACAATCCATGGAAGATAATCATTGTAATCTATGCCAATTATATCAAAACCCGAACAATTTTTCTTGTATTGTTCAGCTTCCAAATGACTTCCCCCTTTTCCATGAATATATAAAATTACTTTTTTCACAATGCCACCTCTACATAAATCCCGATTGTCGTTTTGTTAATCAATTTATTTCAATTCAAGCATTTTCTATATGCTTAGTGTTTTTTCAACAAAATAGAAAAGTGTGATTTTTATGATTTCTGTATAACTTCTAATGCTTTTTGAATATCCTTATAAACTAATGACTGCATACTATCCTCATAAATAGAAATGTCTGCATTATGCAGGGCAGAAAGAATATCATTCTTCAATTCAGACTTGTGTTTTGCAATAATTGGTAACAATTTGATACATTGCCTTGCTGTAATAGGTTTGACATCTGTAATATGTTTCAAATATTTATCAATAACCTCATCAATTTTATAATCCCTATCCCATTTCGCATTATAGGCAAGTAGTGTAAGTCCTCTTGTGCGAATGTAAGAATTATCACTATCAAGCATATCGCTCAATCTGTCCATATAAGGATAGACGCAATCTGTTTCTTCACTTTCTTTTTGTAATTCCTGTAATGCCTTGTATGCAACATTATTGTTCTTATCAAACAGTAATTCAAATGTTTCTGTTATATTGACTGACATAGTATACTCCTTTGCAAACTGGAATTGTACAATTATTTACAGTGCAGTTATCCAAAAGCATACTGCCGAAATTGCAGAAAGTGGTGTCATTACATGTTTTTCTTTTTTGCTTTTGGAAATAAAATTCATAACCGTATTGAATGAGAGATATACCGCCATAACAATACAGATTATCTTTGTTGTATTATCCGAAAACCATAAAGGTATAAAACCTCCCATTTGCAAAATGATAACTACAAAAAACATCTGCAAGATAAGCTGTATCATCAAAATAATCCTTAGTTTCTTAGGAAAAACTTTATATTGCCCTCCCATTGTCAACTCTCCTAATGGCAAGCCACAAATTATGAGAAATGATAATACAATTACTATCGAAAAGATACTCGCTCCTATAATAGCTATCATAACCAACCTCCGCAAGCATTGATTTGTCAAATTGTTCAATGTCATTATCTTACCACAAACGCATACACAATTCCATTAAATTTTGCTTAATCTCCTTTTGCCTTATTCTTTGCAATCATCATCTGCCTTGCCCGTTCCCTCTGCTCGGTGCTGACCGCTCTCGGTTTTCGGTAGCTGAT
>VSNJ01000297.1 GCA_009774235.1 Lachnospiraceae bacterium | reverse complement strand
CTGTTTACACAGTATTAAGCATTGTATATGGTAATTCTTTTGAACATTTCTGGTTAAATTCTTTAAAAATTTAATAAATTCACTTTCTTCTCCATATATAAATATCTTATTATCCTGCCAGCCGCTATACCATAAGTATTTTGCAAATTTTTTTGAAAAGAAAAAGAAGATATATAAACATTAGCTGTTATTCCCAGTAAGCCTTAAGGCTGAAAACTTTTGCACCAATTCCATTTCCCACTAACATAACTAAAATATAACAAAATACCCTGAAACTGTATATTCCAGACAAGTTAAAATAAAACATATTTGCTATAGAATGTTCGAAACCAGATAATATAAATATCATTACAGGTGCTATTATAAACACAATATTTTTAGACTTATTATAATTATCTATTGCCAGGTACATCATAACGCCACAAAATACCGACAATACAAAAACACTGGTTATATCTTTATCCAGTTTGGCAATAACCAGTTCTGTGCTGCTGATATTAAGCCGTGCTGCCTTAGATGCAAAAGATGCAATTAATGTTCCTAAATAATTTCCAGCTATAATTATTAACATATGTACAAGTTCCCATGCCTTTTTTACAAACCCGATTTTACCTGTATACAAATAAAATTCCTGTGTAACAATGGTAAGTAATCCAAAAGAAAATAATAAAGAACCCGCAAGCTTATTTTCCACTGATAAATATACTATACATCCTGCACCAATCATAAACCCTGCATAAACCGCTTTAAAAAACATCTGTATTTTAGCCATATTCTGTATGTATTCTCCTTATAAAATATTATATCCATGTTTATAAAACTATATAGTAAGGACAGATATCTGCATAAAGGCAACTTTCAAGCCGGAAACCACCTGGTATAGTACCAAGCTGTTTAAAACCAAGCCTTTCATATAAATGTCTTGCATGGATATTTGTTGCAACTACTGCATTAAATTGTAAAATTCTAAAACCTGCTTCTTTTGCTTTACAAATACAATCTTTAACAAGTTTTTCACCTATATGTAATCCTCTTCTGTCAATAGAAACAGCATAACTGGCATTACAGATATGCCCACATCTGCCTACATTATTTGGATGGAGTATATAAAGCCCTGCGATACTTTTTGTGTCATTGTCCACAGCTACACCACAATAACTCTGTGAATTAAAAAATTCCTTTCCTGAAACTTCATTAAGAACTTCTTCTTGTGGAAATGCATTTCCCTCTTTTATTATTCCATTCCATATTAAAACCATGCTGTTAATATCATTATTATTAAATTCCCTAATTACAATATCCATATAATTTAAAGTTCCTTCCTGTCATTAATATCCAGAGAAACGGCTGGCAATTTCACGTATAGAAGCTGCATTATTCTGGTTTGCATTAACAATAACAGACAACTCTTCTGTCATTTTTTCAGCTTTGTCCATAATATCTTCTTTACTGATAACAGTATTTCCTGGAATATCTTGTACATATTCAATCTGTCCTCTTATATTTGAAACTACATTGGCAAATACATTAGCTGAATGTCCAATATCATTAATAACTGCCTGGATTTCTTCAATAAAAGAAGAATATTCATTTGTTGCCTTGCCAAAGTTTTCAAATTGTACTTGTATATCATCTTGCAGAAATGAAACAATGTTGTTAAAACATTCTTGTATATTTGCAATATTTGTTTTGGTTTCATTACAAATACCTTGTATCTCTGCTACAATAGCAGAAGAACTGATGGATTTCTCAAAAGTTCTACTATTGCATAAGATTTACTGTAAGCAATTAACAAATTTCCTGGCATGTTACATATTCTTTAACAATATTTGCCTGTGCATTCACTGAATTATGTAAACTTTCCATTTCAGACTGTTTCATTATTACAGCGATATTGTTGTTTGCGGTTACATACAACAATGAAGTACATATTATAGTTCCAAATAATATCACTAATGTAATTGTTGTACTCATCTTCTAGTTTTTCATCATCCTTAATCCTCCCTAAAGCCTGCCAATATTTACCAGAAATTTCGCAGAACGCATGTTTTCCAATAAATACCCTATTTTTAAAAGCATTATACTATAATGATTATATTAAATCAACCTTAGCTGTTATAAACCAGGCTATTATATTACAGCTGGCTAAAAAAGGCTGGATGTAAACTTCCAGTACCAGTAACAGAAGCTGTATTGCACACGGCAAGAACCCACCGGTGTTCTTGGATTTATGGAAAATATTACTGATTTAATTGTAACCATACAGAATATATAATAATATTATATATAAAAAGGTTGCAAAAAAAATTCATTTCATATATTATTGTGATTACGTACTAAAATTTAAAGAACGTCCAAAGACGTATAATATCTAAAGAAGGTGTGTGCAAA
>VSNJ01000296.1 GCA_009774235.1 Lachnospiraceae bacterium | reverse complement strand
GGTATATGCATATTATGACATGAATCTGGATACAAAAGAAATAGCCCAGAAAATGCAGCTGACAGAAGAAGAGATAAAAGATATAATAATAAAAAGAGAGAAATAAAAAAGTTATTTTCTGATATTATTAATGTATTTTTATTTAATAGAATACAGGTTGTTAAAGAAAATGAATTAGAAGATGTCATAGTACATTACCATTATAAAGTTGATAAGGGAAAACTTCCCTTTTATGATACTTTATATGATGTTATTTGTGGGGCAACAGCTGATGATAAATTATTTGTAACATTTGATATGTATCCGTATGGTTTTTTATCAAAACAGCAGGCAATATATATTAGCGGATATCCGTAATCCAAATTGCCTGCAAGAAAAAAGTTTTGTTTAAAATATTATATCTTTTATTCTTAGTGTGGCAGTCCTGTTTTATTCTGTTGCACTTATATTATTTTGGAATTTGCTGTTTATAAAATTCACTATATTAATTAATGTTGAAAGAACTGGTTCAAATACCCTGTCAAACAGCCAAGTATAAACTGAACCAAACACATTGTTAAATATCCTAAGTAAAACCGCATGTTGCAGACCTAATACAGGTACTGCAGTAGAAAGTGAGCTAAAAGCATTAAAAACTGTCTGCCATCCATAGCTTGCGGATAGTCCTGTACCAATTCCGCCGATTATTCCCATATATGCAACAGAGCCTTCTGGTAAAATAAAGTAAGCAGTTAAGAAAATAATACTTCCTAAAATATTTCCTGGAGCACGGTATTTTACACGGTATCCAGTATCACTCCTGAAAGGTACACATACAGACATTGCAGCAATTCCTATCCACATAGGTTTTGGGATATCCAGAAGTGAGGCAATTAACATTGCACTTGAAATAGTAAGGGTAAAACGCAGCTGCCATTTGGTGCGTGCAGATGATAAGTCAAATTCTTTGAAAAGGCTTTTAAATGTACGCTTATATGTTTTCTTTCTGTGGTTATGGTAATATACAGCAGCTGTAAGTAATGCGCCAATAAATAATCCTGCAAGGCGTTTATTAAACATTTCACCAGTGACATTATATCCTTGTAGTAAAAGATAAGCGAGTACCAGGGTAGAGTGGTTATACATAATTACATTATGGCATCCAAGTACCATTAAAAGCATAATAAAGATGCTATTAGAGAGAAATGCCCATCCTGTAGGAAGCTGGTTAGATATTGCAGGTCCTGCTGCTAATATTGCAAATACAATAAAAATATTAACCACACCATGGGATGTACGTATTCCAAGGTCAACATTACGGAATACCATTACACTTAATAATACTGCAAGTCCTGCAATACTGTTACTGTTACCAAATAATGCGCAGAACAGGGCAATGAATACTGTACAAAAAGATACAGTTAAAAGAATTTTAAATAAGTAAATTCCAGTGTGTTTAATTTTATCTTTTGGATTTTTAAAACTGGCAATATAAGATTTAGAACCAGCCTGGTTTAATTGAAGTTCTTGATAAAAAGTCATTTTTCTGCCTCCTTATTTTGTAATATATAATTTGCTTCTTTTATTTGTGAAGTTAATGATTTAAAACGTTCTTCCCCAATAGTACGGCGGAGTTTATAAACTGGCTCAAGATAATGCTGGTATGCCTGGTTAAGTTCCTGGTTTCCGCTTTCTGTGATGTGAAGCGTATAACTGCGTTTATCATTTTTGTTATATTTTTTTTTAAGAAATTCTTTCTTTTCCAGCCGTTCAATTAAACGGCTTACTGCAGATTTATTGAGTCCTGTTATTACAGACATGTCTAAAGGGGTCAGTGCTGTATCAGACATTATAATACGTGAAAGTATATCTAACTCTTGTGGGGATGTATTGCCATTCCTTTTTCCACGGATATTAAGGCTTGCAAAAAGCCTTATTTCCTGCATTTTTTCCATCATGTCAATCCAGTCATAATCTTCCATAATAATTTTATTTTCTCCTAAAAACTTTATCTTTCTATTTTTATATATGTCTATAATATATGTTTATAAAATATAGTTTACATTGTGAACTATATTTATGATAATCAAAATATGAATTATTGTCAAGTGGTTATGGATATATTTGTTAAAAAAGGGAAAAAACAGAGTAGAAAATAAAGATTTCTTATACAAATATTATAAAAATTTGTACAATTTTTTTGAAAATTGTTTTTAAATTTCCACAGCCAATAATGTGTATACTCACAAAAGCCAGATATCCTGCCTCTTGGGCATTGTATCTGGCTTGGTACCTGTCTTATAAAAAATAAAATAATAACTGGAAATTATTTTTAATAACTGTGTTAATATTTTTTTGTATTGTTTTGTTTTTTAATAATAAAAAGAAATGTTATTGCAATAATAGCAATAAATGCAGCT
>VSNJ01000295.1 GCA_009774235.1 Lachnospiraceae bacterium | reverse complement strand
GTATAACCCATTCTATACAAATCAAAATTCTCTATAAAAATATTTGTTATTCCTGTGATACTTTTCTTAGCCAAAATAAAATAACCAATTAATTATTAAATCTAGTTTCATCAACAAATATTTTACTTTTATTAAAAATTACTTCATCCAATTTTTTAACTCCAATAATATCTCCCCTAATAGAAACATACTCTGAAATAACTGAATCCTCATCCAGCATCTGCAACCACCAAATAATATCTTTAAAACCCAACTTATACCTAAAAGCAACCGTACTTGAAAGCCTCGGATTAATTTCAAAAATAAAATATTTGTCATTATGTTTTCTCATTTGAATATTAATACTTCCACAAAGTTTAAATATATTGGCAATTTTACAAGCAATTTTTGAAATCTGTACATCATTTACAAGTTCTACATATATACTCATGCCACCATATCCTAATTGACGTCTAAAAGCAATGGATCTGGTTTCTTTCCCATCCGAAAAAACACCAACTGTATATTCTTCATTTAAACTTCCTATATATTCTTGTAATATAGCATCTGATATAACAGTTACCGCCTTATCAAGCTCATCTTTGTTATATGCAATAACCAGGCTATGGGATCCACATGAGAAGTCTCCTTTAACAACTATAGGATAAGATAAAATACCCTCATTATATTCTTCCAATCTAAATGTTTTTGGCGATAAAAGTCCATTTTCAGATAAAACTTTAGCTGTACTATATTTACTTGAACATACTCCCAATACTTTAGAATTATTTATAAGAACATATATACCCATTTTTTTTAAATCTTGTATAATATTATTTGTCAATACTATTTCTTTTTCTGAAATTGGCAAAAAATATTTTACTTTCTCCAAAATACATATTTTTATAATAAAATCAAGATAACATTTTGTATTTTCATATGGTGGTGCTATATAAAAACTATCTACATATTCTAATCCTTGGTTATATTTTTTTATATCACAACCAACAATATAAGAATATGGAAATGCATCCTTTATACAACGTAATACAGCACTTCCTATATCCCCGCCAATAGATGTAACAAATATCCTGTACATTATCCACCTAACCTTTTTAATAAATAATTACGGACAAAATCATGTTGTTCATTTTTTTTAATTTCTTTTAGTAACTCATTTTTGTTAATTTCTACATTATAAAATTTGCATTCATTTATCCCAAAATCATAAATACAATAACTAAACCCTTTATTATCCCTAGGCTGCCCAAGTGAACCAGGATTGATTATTCTTGTCATTCCTGCTATTTTATACATTTGGTAATGTGTATGCCCACAAAAACAAACACCTTCATAATTTTTAATATTAATCTGTGAGTCTGGATACCACCTTCCATACAGGCAATTTTCTATATTACCATGCATAATCATAACTTTCTTGTCCATGATTTTAAATTTTTTTAATATTGGTAACGATTTTAAAAATCTTAAGTAATTCTCTCCCAAACTTTTAGAATAACTATTACCATATCTATTTGCAAATTCAATCTGCTTATACTTATCCATATGTATATAATTCCAATCGTGGTTTCCACATACTGCTACTAAATTTTTAATATTAATAAGTTCATCAATAACCTCCTCTGTATGGTCAAAATATCCAACTATATCCCCACAAAAAATATAACCTTCTGGATTATAAACACTTGTATCAATAAGCATTTGTTTTAATGCAAGAATATTTCCATGTATATCAGAAAAAATAACATACTTCATCCTTTAATACTTGTACTGAAATTACATACATCCCATTTTTTAATAAAACGGTTAAAGATATCTTCTGCAATATCAGATGGGGAATTAAGTTTTCCATTAACATAATAACTAATAAATTCTCCTGCTTGTTCAAAAACAGATGTATTTGTTTCACGTATAGTTTTTTGCATTGGAGTATCAATTACTCCTGGTTCATATGTCACTACATTGATTCCAGAACTTTCTAACTGAATTGTCCTGAAAAACATATTTATATATGCTTTTCCTGCTGAATACAATCCCCAGCCTTTTAATGGATGATATGCTGCACCACTATCCATATTAAATATATTTAATTTTATGTTATGTTTTGTTGCATAATTAATCAAAAAATCTATAAACATCACTATTCCTGTCACATTACAACTAATATTTTTACATATATTTTCATATCCAATATTTCCAATTTTTTCGATAGGTTTTATTTCATATGCAGTATGTATAAACGTAATAATAGACGGGCAACATAACTGCAACAACCTGGTTAATTTATCTATACCATTAAAATTTCCAGAAAATTCCCACTTAAATGGTATTATTGAATTTTCTTTTAAATCATCAAAATTTCCAAAAAATTTAATAAATTTTTTTTCATCCCTATATAATGC
>VSNJ01000294.1 GCA_009774235.1 Lachnospiraceae bacterium | reverse complement strand
GGTTAAGAAGAATCAAAACATAAATATTTTATAAAGGTTTATTGACTTTTAAGATTTAATATTATATCATATTAATAGTGTGAATATTATTAATAAATATTTATGCTATTATATATAAAATTTATAAAAGGGAGGAATTGTAGAAACGCTGTATGGGAATAAAATTTATATTAATAGGATGAAATAATTAAATTAATGGAGGAATAAAACATGAAAACAATTAAAAAAATTTTATTATATACTATATCAGTAGTATTAATTATGGTGAGTGTAAGCAATAAGGCAGCAGCTAAGAAAAGAATTTATTTTGCTGGGGAGTACCAAAAGGGGAATTATGTATTGTCTTTAAGCCAGTTTTCTTTTACAGAACCAGGTAGTGATGAGAAGGGGTGTTTTGAACTGAGTAAAAATAATACATTATTATTTAGTGATGTATTACATTCTTTTGGAAAAAGCAAAAATGAGTATCTGGTAGACACTAGAAGTTACAGTTTTTTGTTTAAAGTGAAAAAGAAAAAGGTAATTGTTAAATATATTGATGGAACAAATATTGATGGAATATCAGGTGAAAAAAAGAAGTATTATGGTACTTATAAATTAAATTACAGATATTATTCATAAAAAGCAAACAGCTGTATATGTGGAAAAAATGTGGCACTAATGTAGTGAAAGGGAGCAGAGATTATACATCTGCTGCCTTTCATTATTTGCTGTTATTTTAGTGATAAAGCCTTATCCAGTAATTTAAAACTTTCTTCTGCTAGTTCTTTTGCCTGAGGGGAAAGGTTTAAAAATTTTTTATACATGTTTAGTAAACTGTAAGAAATGGGTTCTTGTCCCCTTAATATGTAATCAGCAGATACAGCTAAGGTATCACATATTTTAACAAGGGTTGTTGTTGAACAGCCAACTACACCACGCTCAAGGTCAGATATATATTGCGTTGAAACGCCTATTTTTTCTGCAAATTGCATTTGTGTAAAGTTTGCAGCTTTACGTGCCTGCTGGATACGTAATCCCATAGCTGTTGTATTTTCATTTGGTTCATTCATAGTTAAAACACCACCTTTATTTATAAATTTTAAATAATAGTGGATAAATTATAAATCAAGTAACAATATTAGATATATAGGATTTTATAATATTAAAAATATTAGTGACAAAAAAGAGAGGGAGGTAGATATAATGAATAAGAGAAACTATGGATAAAATATTTCATTAATGCTGGTAATTATTTGAGATTAGGAGGTAAATAGTGAAAGGAAAGCTTGAAATAATTCTGTTTGTAGTAATTATATCATGCCTTTTGGGGGCTTGTGGAAATTTTAGTACAAATTTGTCAGATGACAGTGCTGGTACTGTAGAGGAAACTAATTCTGTTGAAAATAATGGAGATGAAAAATATGATAAAATAGTTTCTGTTGTGGATTCATATTGGAAGGCGAAACTGGACAGAGATATAAATAAAGCAACATCCTATTGCGCAAATTCCCTGAAAAGTAAAGTACGTAAGGATATAACACAGATTAATGAAGAATTTGAGGCATTTAAATCAGAATTAATGGATATTGTTATTATATCTGCACAGGATGTTTTTTATTATACAGATGATTATAAAGATATAATTGATGCTGAATATTTACGTAATGATGATGATATGCAAAAAGCCATTAATGAATTTGCGGAGTTTGCTACTGCTAATGGTGTGATATGGTCTTTGCCTGAAAAGGCAGAAATGCTTTCAGACAAAAAAGCTATAGTTAAAACAAAAATTTACACAAAAGATATTCCAGAAAATGAAACATCTTTTGTTGATGGTATTAAGGATTATTTGCATGGAATTGTACTTGATAAACTTCTTGATAATTCAAATTTTATAAAAAAACAAATTGTAAAAAAAGTTGTAAAAGAAGAAATACTTTATGGTATTAAAAATTATAAAAAAAAGTATGAAGAAGGGACAGATAAAGTTCTGACAGCTAAAAACACTTATCATTTAAAAAAGAAAAAAGGAAACTGGATTATTATTAAAATAGATAAAGAAGCAGCAGATAGTTAATACTACAATGAAGAAGCTTATTAAGATAATTATTGTTTGGCAATTAACAATGAAATATCTGATTTTTATGATATCTATTATTACATTTGTGCAAACAATTAGAAAAAAGATGTTTGTACTAAGCTCTATATAAATGAAGTTTTATTGTTTAGGCTGATAATGAATTAATAATATACTTTATAAAAAAGGCAAGGAATAAGGAGGAAATATAATATGAAGAAAAGAAAAAGTAAAAAGGCAAAGCAACGTTTTTACATACTGGTATTTATGGTTGTGTTGCTGGTTGCAAGACAGGAATTCCCAGTGTTTGCCGAAACGTTACAAGGTGTTAATAATGGTATGGGTGTTGAGTTTTCACTGAAAGAAAACAGAACAGGGTATGATGAAGAATATTTCATTGTTACAGAATCGGAAAGTGTAGAATTAAACCTTATTAATCCAAGGAGTGTATCATTCAATCTGGAACAAGACA
>VSNJ01000293.1 GCA_009774235.1 Lachnospiraceae bacterium | reverse complement strand
AGATTATTTATTACCTATACAATCTTGCATCTATATGTACTATAAAAATAGTAATATTTGTATTATCCAGACTTTCTTATTACGTCAAAACAAGCCTGTTAAATAAAGGCAGGACTGGTTAATAAGTTTACTGTTGATAATAATAGCACACATCCTTTTAAAATTCTACCCCATTTTGAATTTTTTTGTTCCTATTATTTATTAAGAATTTCTTTCAAGTCCCAGAACTCCCATTTTTATGGGAATTACAGCATACTTATGATATATATGGTACATTGTGGAAATACAGCTATATTGTATATTTTTACCATAAGAAACCAAATAAAATTTTTATATACAACACACCTTTTCCACCCCAAAGCTACATATGTCATTTTCCACACTGTTATATACCAAATTAATTTTTTGATTATTTCTGCCCTAATAAATTAATATATCTTGTAGTATATTTCTTATTGCAACAGCCCATTATAAAACTATATTACCATGCTGCCAACTGCCTTTTTAGTGTATATTTTTCTTACTGATGATTTCAAGAACCTCTGCTTCTGTAAGCTGCATTTTTTCGGCTATTTCATTGGTATCAAGGTTCATTTCATAATATGCATAAACCATTCCATTTTTCATACCTTTTTCTATACCTTTTTCCATACCTTCTTCTATACCTTCTTGTTTGCTGTATTTTAAAGCATCTTCCATATTCCATTCTTCTAACATAAGGCTCATTAATTCATCACTCCTTTCTTCCATAAAACCAGTGAGTATATTTTCTTCCCTGCACCATTTAACAGTTTCCTTAAGGGCATCTGTAAATGTATAGCCAGGAGTATGTTTTAATTCTTCGGCCTTTTTTACAAAGATAATATAGCCACCAAGTATATTATTTTTATCTTCTCTTTTTATTACTTTTATATTAAGCTGTAAAAATAAATTATTTTTATACTCTGCTGGGAAAGCATCTGACAAATGCATGTAGTCTCCACATTCTCCATTGCCTGTATATATAATATAAAATCCAGGGGCAGGAAGTTCTATAAGTTTTTTTGAATACAATAATTTAAGGTCACCGTATGGTACATATTAGGAAAAAAGATAAGGGAAAATTACTTGAAACAATACATCCAGGTAAAACAGACATTGAGGAACTGCCACTACCATCACTTGCTAGTTCTATTGTCCTGGTTATGGAACATCATAGCTTTTCTGGGCTGCTTAATAATGTATTTGCAAATAAACGCAAGGACAACCTGCATATTACCCGGATATACTCCTAACAACTGCATACCACCAGATGTACTAATATTCCAGTTTTTAATTAATGACCAAATATTGCTTCTGTCTATTATATAGCCAGGTATTTGCATATAATATTTATATTAGGGATTGTTGCATTAAGCATAACAAACGAAATATATAGTATATAAATATAATATATTCTAATATATTTTCTAATACAACAACCCATTATAAAACTATAATTCCATATTACAAACTGTTTTTTTACTGCATATCTTTTTTATTGATAATTTCAATTACTTCTGCTTCTGTAAGCTGCATTTTCTTGGCTATTTCATTGGTATTCATATTCATTTCATAATACGCATAAACCATGCCTTCCTGTATACCTTTCTTCATGCCTTCTTTCATGCCTTCTTCCCTGTTATATTTTATTGCATCTTCAATGTTCCATTCTTCTAACATAAGGCTCATTATTTCTTCGCTCCTTTCTTTCATAAAACTAGCAAGTATGTTTTCTTCCCTGCACCACCCTACAGCCTCTTTAAGTGCCTCTGTAAATGTATATCCCTGTGTATGTTTTAACTCTTCAGCTTTCTTTATAAATGCAATGTAACCACCAAGTATATTATTTTTATCTTCTTCTTTTATTACTCTTATATCCAGATGTAAAAATGAGTTGTTTCTATACTCCTCTGGAAAAGCATCTGTTAAGTACATATAGTCTCCACATTCCTTACCACCTGTATAAACAACATAAAATTCAGGGGCAGGGAGCATTATAAGCTTACTGGAATACAATGATTTATATTCACCATTTCTCTTTATTATTTTTTCATATTCCTCTGCTATATATAACAAAATCCTTACTGGCATGTTAGGATTAATTGTAGACTGGTGTTCTGAAAGTATAATAAGTTTATCCCTTACACCCATTGCAGCATCATTATACCTCCGTATTAAAAGTATATTCTCCAGTGCAATCTTTTCAATGTCATCTATTGTTACTTTTATATCTTCAGGATGGAGAACCTTATATAATTCTAAAAGGCTTTCTTTGCTGCCAAACAATGCAGTAAATACAGAGTCTTTATATTTCCTGTTTGGGTTAGTATTTTCTGTATTTGTTTTTCCCATTTAAAATAAACCCCTTTTTTTTATTTCAATTATACCATTACTGCCTGCCTGTTACAAGAAGTTATATATTTAACTTCAATTAGTCTTTTGGACATAATGCAAAAAAACTGCTATAATCATATGGGAAAATATTCTGATATAAAGGCAGGGAATAGCATTATGGTACAGATTAGTAAAAAAGATAAGGA
>VSNJ01000292.1 GCA_009774235.1 Lachnospiraceae bacterium | reverse complement strand
ATATCCTCACTTCCTTTGCTTTTTGCAGATAGTATAACAGGCAAATGTCCGCGAAATGTTACAGCGGACGGATTTTTGAAAATCTATCAGCAAAATATGACTCTATTAAAAAGCAGTACCGAAGAAGATATTTTCATATTCTTCTCGGCGCTGTTTATAAATTATTTCAGTTTATCCTTATTATCTTCTTGTTTCTTTTTATCCCGATATTTCCGTATGAGTTTATTACGGATAGGAACACCAACACCGATCAAAAGCACAACTGCTAAAATTGTGAAATCCATACAATCACCTCACATTTCTTTCTTCTTCATAATCCTAATGGACAAGATGATGGAAACCGCATACATCACGACAATAGCAAAAACTGCAAGAAAAACGAGAAGTATCGGGAAAGATTCAACGACTGAAATAATTGAGTTTCCGATAGCTGGAATTTTAGAGAGAAGAAGTAAAGTCACCAAAAAACCGGCCACTGGGATATACATAAATACCCGTCCTTTGATTGAACCGTACTTGTAATATCCCGGAATCTGGAACACCGTATAGAGTGCAAATAAGAATATTCCTGCAATAGCGGCAGTCACAATGTCAAATACACCAACTGTTTCCCCCAGCACTTTCAAGACAAGCGGCTGTACAATCAAAGAAATAATCAGGGAAAGAAGCCCCATTGCAAAGACGAAAACATATCGTCCGATTACAAGCTCGCTTTTACGAACAGGTAAAATACCAAACAGACGATCCATGCTGTTTTTTTCTGTGATGGAAAAGGTATATCCCGTTGTCATGGCAATAAAGCACATAGCGAATGATACCCCCGTCAGCAAAGAACGGTTGATTGCAGCAAACACAATCGGCAGGAGCAGGGTAAAGCAAATTGTCTTAAAATATGGTTTTACCAATGCAATATCAAATTTTGTGGATTTCAAAATATTACTCATAATCGTCACCTTTCTTGCTTGTAAATACTACAATTTCATCAATAGTGGCAGGCTCAACGGTCAGGTTTGAAAAACCGCTAATATCTTCAGTTTTCATCAGAGCTTCAAATCCCGTAGGGAATGTACGAATACCAGCCGCCTTATTTTTCAGATCATCGGACAGTTCTTCAATTCCACCTTTTACAATGCGGAATATATCTACAAAATCATCTTTGCTGCCAGTAAAGAACAGCTTGCCATAACTGATGTAGGTAATATAGTCGGCTGCACGCTCCAAATCGCCTGTGATATGGGTGGAGAACAAAACACTATGCTCGCCATCTTCAATATACTCTGAAAGAATTTTCAAAAGTTCATCTCTGGAAACCGGATCAAGCCCACTGGTCGGCTCGTCGAGAATCAGCAGTTTAGCGTCGTATGAAAACGCACAGGCAAGCATTAACTTCATCTGCATACCTTTGGAAAGTTCTTTTACCTTTTTGGTAGGTGCAATGTGAAATTTCCGCAACATATCCGCAAATTTCTGCCTGTTCCAATTTGGATAAAATACCGAAATGGATTTTTCAACCTGCGACACTTTCCAATCATCACTGAAATAATTTGTATCGAAAACAACGCCCAGCTCTGATTTTACTTTTTGTTCTTCTGTGATATTATCCAGCCCCATCACTTTGACTGTGCCACCGGTGCGCCCCAGCATGTTCAAAATCAGTTTGATTGTCGTCGTTTTGCCAGAACCATTCGGACCGATCAAGCCCATAATATAGCCCTTTGGCAAAGTAAAGCTGATATTGTGAAGCTGAAAGGAATCAAAAGATTTTGAAAGGTTCGTTACCTCTAAATAATTAGTCATCTGTTTTTACCTCCGTTAAAATGTCCAAAAGGCGATGTAATTCCTCTGTGGATAGATTTGCCATTTTTGCTGCTTTTATTGCTTCGGTAAGATTGTTTTCTACTTTGCAAATAAGCTGCTCCTTAATCAGTTCTGAACCAGACCCCATTACGAAACATCCGCGTCCCTGTACATTTTTAACAAAGCCCTCTTGTTCTAATTCTGTGTATGCCTTTGTCACGGTTAAGACACTGATTTTTAAGTCTTTGGCAAGTGTTCTAAGAGAGGGCAAAGTTTCTTCGGCTCGAAGTTCGCCAGATAAAATAGCTGATTTGATCTGCTGTTTAATCTGTTCGTATATGGGAATGCCAGATACATTTGAAATAATCAGTTTCATTCCTGCATCCTCCATGTGTTTTAGCTGTTATGCTGTTGTGTATAACAGTATAACATATCGCTTTTCAAAATGCAACATGGCTCAAGAAAAATTCACAATAGAAAAAATTGATCGGGACAATAAATTTACTGTCTTGAATGATTTCCTCTCAAAAGAAAGCATCTATTCTGTCCACAGATTTTCAATACTATTAGCATCGTAACATAGATCACCAAGGATACAAATGAGCCTTCTCTATTCCTTTTGAAATCAGTATAATCAAACCTATCGACCGGCATAATAAGGTTATTCCTTTGTGTAAATCGGCACGATAGAATATACTTGAGGTGAATGATTATGCCGATTGATGATTTAACCGCTTTAGGGCAAAAAATGCGGGAAGCCCGAAAAGGAAAAAGCC
>VSNJ01000291.1 GCA_009774235.1 Lachnospiraceae bacterium | reverse complement strand
AAGATAAACTTTGTAGATGGATTGATAACGGAAATGCCAGAGTGCCTTGTATATGCATTATATGTGATTTTTAATTCTAATCTTTATGATGAATATTATAGTATTTTGAATGGCTCAACACAGGTAAATACAACCGAGGCAGAAGTACCGCCAGAAGAATCTATTAAAATATTAAAAGAAGCTGTCCATTTATATACTGATTTAAGACATCCTAATTTAGTAGAAATTATTGAGGATTATGAATATAATAAATTTTATGTTGTAGTTTTTAAGTGGACAGAAGGTGAATGTTTGTTTGACCATTGGAATTTTGAAAAATATAAAAGAGATACCACTATTAAAACTCCTAAAGAAAAATTCAAACAATTATGTGTTAATAAAAAGTTAAGTACAATAGATGTATTATTTTCTTTTCTGACGAAGAAATTAAAAAAAGATATTACAACAATCAATTTCTTCCATGTCCTTACTCTGACTGGCAGTTAAATGAGGAAAGTTATCAAGTGGCAATTAAAGCTGTAAACTTTGACAAAAATAAGCGTTATATGACGTTTAATGAGTTTTTTACAGATTGGAAAAAAGCATGCAGTTCTATAGTTTGATGATATTAGTTATTATAAATGTTTATTTACCGTTTGGTAGTAACAAGGAGAAATATTTTTCGTTTAATATTTATAATTACTTTGGATTGCCGGACTAAGTAAAAAGTATACAATATCATGGTATTTGTTAAAATTAATATCTGTTATATATTGTTATAGTTTTTCTTAATGCGGCAGCTCCATATGATTAATTAGTAAAGTTATGTAATATTATTGCTTAAATGTGTTAAACTTTCTATAGGCTTATTTTTGGCAATCATTATCTGCCCTGGCCATTACCTCTGTTTTGTTTACTGTTATGCTGCCAGCTTTTGTCCAGACGTTTTTTTCAAAGTTTTTCCTGTTGTAGTTAAATTGTTTTGTTATACGCTAATTTTATGGATTTATTTGCCTTACCATCCATCAGCAAGGTGGTTCTGCCAGATATCTTCTTATGTCAGGCTGTACCGGTTTTTTTATTGAAAATAATAAATGACAAAATAAGTATAGATGCCAATAAAATTACATTATATTTTATAGGTGTTATAAAGCAAGTATTAAAAATTGTATGTGATAACGAAACTATTAATATACTTTTATATCTATAAAAAAGTATTCCTAAAATAAGTGAAATTAAAATTGTCCATATAGAATATATTAGTATCTCATTAAATCCCAAAGAATTTCTAATTGCCCACATAGGAATGTGCCAGATTACCCAGATAATTCCAACATATCCTAAAGCACTTCCTTTTCCTTTTGCAGTAGTTAATTTATCCAATAAAAAACCTCTCCATGCTATTTCTTCAAGCAGGGCTGTTATAAATAAATAGGAACAATTAAAGACAGCTGCTAAAATGCTTGGATAACTATTTGTAAATAAATTTTTTTCATCCACAGCCAAACAGTATATAATTGAAAAAGACAGTCCAATACTTGCCAATATTATACAGCTAGATATTGATTGGAGTTTTACTTTTTCTGCAAATAAAGTGCAAAGCCATTTTTTTAAGTATTTATGTTTTAACTTAAAGAATATTGATACTAAAAATGGTACAGTAATAAATAAATATTTTGAATTAAGTAGCATTTGGGAAATGTGAATCCCTTTTTTTTCTAAAAACATTGGAAGATAGCATAAGTAAGAAAGTACCAGAACCAAAGCTATCCACAATAATACTTCTGTATTCAATTTTCTCGTATTCATTTCATTTTCCTCGTATCATTCTGTTTTTTATTGTTTAACAATATTATTTTACCATAAGTGTACACCTAATTCTATTAAGTATTCCTTAAATTCCTTTTTCATTATTTTTTACAACAATCATCTGGCTTGCCCGCTCTTGGTTTGCAATAACTGGCATAAGATTTTGGAAAGAAACAGATATTAGATACTTTATTTTACTACCTTGTATGTACTGGTGAAACCATCAGGTTTTGTTCCTGGATAGTGTTTTTATTGGTATAATAAATAAAGTGGAATTAAAAATAACTAAGGTGATTATATTCTATACATAAATAGATATAATCACCTATAAACAGCTGTAGGCTGTTATAATAAAATAAATATGCTTATGGAGTGATTTAGATGAAATATGTAAATGCAAATGATGTTTTGCCAGAAGAGTTACTTTTAATAATTCAAAAATATTATCAAGGGGGTTATTTGTATATACCAAAGGGAAATTATTGCGAAGTAAGAAAACAGACAGATTATAAGATTGAATTAGAAAAACGTAACTATTATATATATTTAAAACATCTTGAAGGCAGGCCTAACAGACAGATTGGGAATATATATCATCTGTCAGAGTCAAGTATTAGAAGGATTATTTTAAAAGAAAAGGAGAAATACCAGAAAATGAAAACAGTAATAGAGCAGATTTTGCCATTATGGGGAATTGGAAATGGACAATTATTACAAATATATCCATCAGCATGGGAAGTTAATTCTTCTTATGTAATAAAAGTGTATAATCTGTATCTTATACACATAACCGAG
>VSNJ01000290.1 GCA_009774235.1 Lachnospiraceae bacterium | reverse complement strand
GGTAATGCTAATGTGGATAATTATATAGGCATGATATAAGGCATATGCGTGGGCACATGCCTTTTCTTTTGGTTATATATTCAATAATTCAGTAATATTGGAAAAATTTATAAGTAAGTCATCATAAATATTAACCTTAATCGTGGAATCAAACGAGTATTGGATATTAAGCATATTTCTTTCAAAATAGTTGACTGTCACTGTTTTGCGGCGTGGGTCTACAATCCAATATTCACGCACGCCATAATTTTTGTAATAATAGAGCTTGCGGATATAGTCATCTGATGGGTTGCCAGGGGAAACAATTTCAATGATGAAGTCTGGTGCTCCATTACACCTTTTTTCATCCAGCTTATCCTTGTCACAGATAACCATTATATCAGGCTGGACAATTACCAGTGGATTGTCCGACAGTTTTACATCAAACGGAGCACTGAAAATACTGCAATCTCCTTTCTTGCGTAGAATATAGTTGTTTATAACTGTAGAAAGTTGCATGGAAATTGACTGGTGTATCTGTGAGGGGCTGGACATATCATAGACAATGCCATCAAAGACTTCTACCCTTTTTTCCTCTGGAAGAGCCTCATACTGCTCCAGAGTGATTGTTTTCGGCTGTGGTTGTAATGCTGGCATGAGTATCACTTCCTTTCTTGGTTGTTGTATGCGGTTATTAAGCAGTGTATTCATATGCTGTTAATTGTGATCATTTAGATGGTTTCCTGTGTATCATTCATAGTGAAATGAGCATTAAAAGTACAATCCAAGGCAGTGGCAATTTCTAAAAGTTCTTTTTCTGAAAAGTTATCTCGTGCCATTTTGTTGGACATATTCTGCCTGGATTGTCCTGTTTTCTCGGCTAATTGTGCAAGTGTCATATTTCTTCGTTTTAAGATTATTTTTATTTTTTCGCCCATAGTGATTGCCATAATCTCACCTCCAACTAAAAACTGAAATTATTTTTACCTAACATCACTATACACTATAAAGTGTAAAAAGTCAAAACTTTTTTATCAGAATAAACATTAAAGTTTCAAATAATACTTGACAAACGACACGAAAAAGTGTATAGTTAAGACATAGAAAAGCAAGCGGCATAAAAACAGGTTAAACTAAAGTAAATGAGAATACCAAAAAGAAAGAGGTGATTACATGAAAGACATTAGTACAATTCGCAGAACTGTAGCCACAATGGCAAACCAGTTACACAAGTTAGGTTATTCTTTATCCCAGGCATTTAAAACAGCATGGAAGCGTGTAAAAATGTCTATAACCTGTAAGGTATTCGGCGGCATTTATAAGAACCAGTAGCAATTGTTAAAGTTCATTGACAATAGGAAAATGGAAGATTTGACAATGCTTTTTGGGTGGGACAAGACCAATGAACATGATAGGTATGTGATTGACTGAGGATGAAAGGTTTCATGCAGTCATTAAATTGTATTATAAAAAACTCTCAAAACGTGATGTTCTCAGAGTTTTCATTTTGGGTATGAATTAGTGCTTGGAGTTTAGGAAATGGTTGGAAATGGACCTTTTTTCACAGCTTCCTCCAATTCGTTGACTCTCAATGTCTTTTCTTGCAAGTCATCCAATTCAGACTTAGATTCCTCTAATTCTTCTTGCAATTCTTGAAGATCATCGGTTTCATTTTCTATTTGGGAGTTGAAATCTTCTATAGTGATTTCAGATTGCTTTAATTGGTCCACTAATTCTTGCAGATTATCATATATAGATTCTATATCAGATTCTAAATCTGCGATATTTTCTTGTACTGTAGGGATTTTTTGAATTTCCTCCTGTAATTCCTCAAGCTCCGTTTTATCCTGTTCCCAATATTCCATCATCTGATTTTTTATTAGTCCCATATGTCAGACCTCCTTTTAATCAATAAACATGTTTTGTAGCTTATACTTTTTTGAGATTTTAAAAGATTGCAATAAAATTATATTTTGGTTCCATCAGGGAAATTAAAGCCAAATTCATATACTCCGCCAAGAGCAGAGGCGATACGTCCTAGTTCTTCAGATGTAAATTTATCAGTTTTTAGCCTTTGGTTGAAAGCTTGTGGGGTAGTTCCAAGCAAACGGGCAAGTTCTGCTTCTTTTAGACCTTTATACGCTAAGGCCATTTTTATTTTTTGTGCATTACTCATAGTATACACCTCCTCTAATAACAATATACTATGAAATGTTTATAATGTCAATGAAATTCTTTATAGAAGAAAGTATTTTTTGAAGAAATCAAGAAAAATAGAAAGAATAGCCTTGACGGAATAAAGGATATCCTTTATAATAATATTAGAAACAAACAAGAAAGGAGTGATTACATGAAAGACATTAACAAAATCCGCAGGACAGTAGCCACAATGGCAAACCAGTTGCATAAACTTGGCTATTCCTTATCCCAGGCATTTAAAACAGCCTGGAGGCGTGTAAAAATGTCCATAACCTGTAGGGTATCTGGTGTAACTTATGGCAAAAGGCAGGAACTGTTACAGTTCATAGCTGGCAGGAAGCCAGAAGAATTGGCAGTATACCTTAACAGGGACAGGGCTAATACATATGACAAGTATGCAGTAGCCGTTGTAAT
>VSNJ01000029.1 GCA_009774235.1 Lachnospiraceae bacterium | reverse complement strand
TATTTGTCAAAAATTGCCATAATGAACTAAAATTTAAAACTATCTCCTTTGTTTTATTTTATATCGAACTCACGTTAATATAATGATGTCCATAGCCCTTTATACAAATTTAAGATATAGATTATACTAATTTTAGTATAATTATCTTATATTATTTGACATTTGAAAGAATAATGTGTAACGTAAGTATGTGACAATTTTATGAAGAATAAGTGTACAGGAATAGTACACAGGAATGGAGAGGACTATGCCAAAATTTAGTGTAAAAAAGCCATTCGTGGTACTTGTAGCAGTAATTATGGTACTTGTACTGGGAATAGTTAGTTTTACAAGGATGACGACAGATTTCCTGCCAAACATGAATCTGCCGTATATGATGATTATAACTACATATCCAGGCGCATCTCCTGAAAAGGTCCAGAGGGATGTTACAGAACCTATGGAGAGCGGTACAGGAACTGTCAACGGTGTAAAGAATGTAACAAGCCAGTCGATGGAAAATGCAAGCCTTGTTACGCTTGAATTTGAAGAAGACACCAATATGGATGCTGCAATGGTAAAGGTTTCTTCGGCTGTAAACCAGCTTGAGCTTCCTGACACAGCAGGTAATCCTATGATAATGGAATTATCAATGGATATGATGGCTACAATGATTGCAAGTGTTGACTATGAAGGAAAAGACAGGATTGAGCTTTCCAAATTCGTAGAAGATGTTGTAATCCCTGAGCTGCAGCGCCAGGATGGTGTTGCAAGTGTATCAGAATCAGGCAATGTTATAAAATCTATAGAAGTTGTCCTTAACCAGGATAAGATAGACAGCATTAATGAAGAAGTACTTGCTAAGACAGATAAAACACTTGCCAAAGCAAGAAAAGATATTGATAAGGCAAAAAAGGAACTTGAAAAAGGAAAGAAGGAACTTGAAAAACAGAAGAAAAATTTAGAAGAAGAACAGAACAAACAATCAGCAGAACTTGCCAAATTCAGTAAGATGATGAATGAGGCAATAGCAACGAAGACTGCATATAATTCACAGCTTACAAGCCTTAAAGCAAGCCAGACAGCGCTTGAAACTGAGAAAAAGGCATATAAAGACAATGGTGTCGTTGAAGCTTACAACCAGATGAATGATATGATGAAAGCGTTGAGGAATTCACTTTCAGAGGATGGTGAAGCTTATAAAGCAATTTATGATGCTGCATATAAGCAGATTTCCATTGCAATAGTACAGGGGATTTTTGATTCTGCTGGAATGGAAGTGGAAATAACAGAAGAAAATATTGACCAGTACCTTGAACAATATCTGCCACAGTTTGGTGATACTGCAGATGAATATATAAAACAGGCAGAAGAGCAGGCAAAGCAGGTTGCAGACACACAGGCCCAGGCCCAGCTTGATGTGCTTCCTGAAAGTGTTAAGGATGCAATAGATAATCCAGATAAATTAGAAGCATTAAAGAAATTAATGGAGGCACAGGGGCAGCAAGAGGCGGTTAAGAACCTTACTAAGAAAAACCTTTCAATGCTTTATGATATAGTTGAAACAAGAATACCACAGATAGATATAGCTCTTGGCAATTTAAAAACAGAGATTGCAGCAGCAGAGGCTATAGTAAAACAGGTTACAAAATCAATAGCAGAAGCAGAAAAGAAATATGAGCAGGTTGAATCAGGGAAAATTACAGCGGCGGCAGCATTTGGTTCTGCCAATGCCCAGATTTCAAGTGTAGAAGCTACTCTGGAAAATAGTGAAAGTGAATTAAAAAGTGCAGAAAAATCATTTAAAGAATCAAAGAAACAAGCACTTGAAAATGCAAATCTGGATGCACTTCTTACAATGGAGCAGATTTCTAACATACTTACAGCAGAGAACTTTTCTATGCCAGCAGGATATATAAGTGAAGATGAAACACAATACCTTATTAAAGTTGGTGATGAATATTCCAGCGTTGATGAAATGACAGATGCAGTTCTTTGCAATATTGATGATATTGGTGATATAAAACTTTCTGATGTTGCAGATATTAATATGGTAGATAATTCTGCTGATTCATATGGAAAGGTTAATGGAAATGATGCAGTCCTTTTAAGTATATCAAAGTCAAGTACAGCAGGTACTTCTGATGTATCAGATGCATGTAATGACGCATTTAAGAAAATGTCAGAAGAGAATGAAGGCCTGAGGTTTACTAATCTTATGGACCAGGGTGACTATATAAGGCTTATTATAGATTCTGTATTATCAAACCTTTTGTGGGGAGCATTGCTTGCAATAATTGTACTTCTTATATTCCTGAAAGATATAAGACCAACGGTAGTAGTTGCATTTAGTATACCATTAAGTGTGCTTTTTGCAGTTGTACTTATGTATTTTACAGATATTACATTAAATATAATATCGCTGTCTGGACTGGCGCTAGGTGTTGGTATGCTTGTAGACAACTCTATTGTAGTTGTGGAGAATATTTACAGGCTCAGGAGCAAAGGAGTTGGTGCAGCACGTGCTGCTGTAATGGGAGCTAACCAGGTAGCAGGCGCTATTTTTTCATCAACACTTACTACAATATGTGTATTTCTTCCTATAATATTTACAGATGGAATTACAAGACAGATAATGCAGGATATGTGCCTTACAATAACGTACAGCCTTTGTGCAAGCCTTGTGGTTGCACTTACTGTTGTTCCAAGCATGGGAGCTACAGTCCTTAACAAAGCAGATGTTAAAAAGCACCGCTGGTTTGATGCGCTTGTAAATGTATATGACAAGGCAATACGTTTCTGTTTAAGATTTAAGATAGTGCCAATAATTATTGCTATTGGGCTTCTTGTTTTCTCAACATACAAGGTGCTTAAAATGGGTATAGTATTTGTACCAGATATGGGAAGTGAGCAGATGTCTGTTTCATATACAATGCCTGATGACACTTCTACAGAAGAGGACTATAAACTTTCAGATGAGATAGCTTCTGAAATACAGAAAATAAAGGGTGTAAATACTATTGGAACAATGCTTAGCAGTGCAACATCAGTTATGGGTTCAGTAAGCTCAGATACAAAAGCATATTCTGCAATGATTCTTCTGGATGAAGAGTATGCTAATAAAAATAAAGAGATTGCAGCAGACATAGAAAAGATACTGGAATCTAAAAAACTTGAAGATTATTCTGTATCAGAATCAAATATGGATATGTCAAGTATGATGGGAAGCGGGCTTGAAGTTGATATATATGGCAAGGATTTAGATAAACTTCTTAAAATAAGTGAAGATGTCAAAGAAATGGTAGAAAGCATTGAAGGTTTTGAGGAAGTTTCTAATGGACAGGAAAAAGCAGACAAAGAGCTTGTTGTACAGGTAAATAAGAAAAAAGCTATGAGGCTTGGGCTTACTGTAGCACAGGTTTATGCAGAACTTGCTGCAAAACTGTCAACTGATAAAGACTCTACAAGCATTACAGTAAACGAGGAGGAATTTGATGTAAAAATAGTTGATGAAAGGGAAGAACTCAATACCAAAAATATAATGGATTATGAGTTTGAAACAACAACAACTAATGACAAAGGTGAACAAAAGAAAGAAAAACATAAACTTAAAGAATTTGCAAAATTAAAAGAAGGTACATCAATAGCAACAATTAACAGGGAAAATATTGTTAATTATATGGCAGTTACAGCAGTGGCAGAGGAGAACTATAATACAACACTTTTAAGCAGGGATTTAGAAAAACTTATTGACCAGTATAATGTACCAGATGGATATGAAATAAAAATTGCTGGTGAAAGTGAAACCAATAATGAAATGGTCAGCAGCATGCTTACAATGATAGGGCTTGCAATTATATTTATTTATCTTGTAATGGTAGCACAGTTTGGAAGCCTTTTATCACCATTTATTATACTTCTTACAATACCACTTGCATTTACTGGAGGACTTATTGCACTTCTGGTAACAGGTGAGGAGATTTCAGTAATGGCACTTATGGGATTTCTTGTACTTTCAGGTGTAGTTGTTAATAATGGTATTGTGTTTGTAGATTATGCCAATAAATTGCGCCTTGATGGAAAAGAGAAGAAAGATGCACTTATTGAAACAGGTAAAACCCGTATGCGTCCTATTATGATGACAGCACTTACAACAATACTTGCTATGTCAGTAATGGCAGCAAGCCAGGATAGTACAGCTGCTATGAGCAGGGGGATGGCTATTGTTACAATAGGCGGGCTTATATATGCAACATTTATGACATTATTTATAGTACCTGTATTATATGATATTTTCTATAGAAAGAAGTTAAAGAAAGTAGATTTAGGTGATGAAGAAACTTTAAATGAAACAGATGATATTATATAAAAATAAAAAATATTATAATATGGAAAATGGAACGCTTTGGCGTTCCATTTTTTTGGAAAGAATATTATAAAAATAATTTGGCAAACTAAATATAAAGTTATAAGCAAGTAATTAATACCTGCTTGCATACAGTGCGGATTGCAGATATCCGCTTTATATTTATGGAGGCAATTATGGGAGAGAATAAACAAATAGGCAAACAAAGCATAAAATTTGCCCATCCGCCATTTATCCGCGGAGCTGCATCAGTTGTTGGCACAAAGGAAGCAGAAGGACCATATGGTGAGTATTTTGACGAAGTAGAACAAGACCCAATGGCAGGAGGTGACAGCTGGGAAGATGCAGAAGGAAAGTTCCAGGAAAGGGCAGCAGAACTTGCAATAAAAAATGCAGGCTGTAAAACAGAAGATATGCGGTATATTGTAGCAGGCGATTTGCTTGGACAGCTTATGGCATCATCTTTTGGGCTTATAAAACTGGAAAGACCGTTATTCGGAGTATATGGTGCATGCTCTACAATGGGTGAATCCATTGCAGTTGCGTCTATGATAGCAGAAGGTGGTTTTGCTGGCAATGTGCTTGCCCTTACTTCAAGCCATTTTGCAAGTGCAGAAAAGCAGTTCAGGTTTCCGCTTGGATATGCTAACCAGCGTAACAAATCAGCTACATGGACAGTTACAGGAAGCGGGGCAGTGGTGGTATCAGCAGCAAGTGATATAAAAGCTGGCAGTGAACCAGGTCACAGGCTGCCTGATAAGGTTCTTGAGGAGAAGAACAAAGTCCATATTGTTGGTATTACAACAGGTAAAATTGTTGACTATGGAGTAAAGGACAGCATGAATATGGGTGCATGCATGGCGCCAGCGGCGGCAGATGCAATAGTACAGCATTTTATTGATTTTGGCCACAGTCCAGGACAGTATGATAAAATTATTACAGGTGACCTTGGACTTGTTGGAAAAGATATCCTTATTGATATTATAAGGGCAAAAGGATATGATATTTCAGAAAATTATATGGATTGTGGAATTGAAATATATGGTGAAGAGCAAAATGTGCAGTCTGGAGGAAGTGGATGTGGATGCAGTGCAGTTATGCTTACAGGTTTTATATTAAAGAAGCTGGAGAGTGGTGACTGGAAAAGAGTGTTATTTGTACCAACAGGAGCTCTTCTGTCACAAGTAAGTTTTAATGAAGGAAATAGTGTTCCAGGAATTGCACATGCAGTTCTGCTTGAAAGAAGATAACCTGGAAAGCAGCTGCCTGGCAGCATTTGAAAGGAGAAGTTTTAAAAGTATGAATTATTTATTAGCTTTTGTTGTAGGTGGCGCTATATGTGTTGTTGTACAGATTTTAATGGACAATACAAAATTGCTGCCTGGAAGGATAATGGTTATTCTTGTATGTAGTGGCGCATTGCTTAGTGCACTTGGGCTTTATGAACCATTTGAAAAGTGGGCAGGAAGCGGTGCATCTGTACCTTTGCTTGGATTTGGAAATACTCTTTTTAAAGGTGTAAAAGATGCAGTTGACAATGAGGGTTTTATTGGACTTTATAAAGGTGGTTTTACAGCAAGCGCAGTAGGAATTTCAACAGCACTTTTATGGGGATATATTGCATCACTTGTATTTAAACCAAAAATGAAGTCATAATATAATTATAATTTTATATAGAAAATTTTTTAAAAGCCGGCCTTGGAGATATATAAGCTAACCAAAAATATTTATTACTTTTTATTTATTGTATTAAATATTTTTGCGATATAGTATAAAAATATTTCCAAGGCTTTATTTTTATTGTTAAAAATATATCAAAAGCACAAAAATTAAATAAAATTAAAATAAATGCAAAAAAATTGCAAAAATTACTTGCAAGTTTTGCAAAAAAGTTATAGACTTTTCTTGTATATAAAAACGGGCTCTATAAAAAGAAGAAATTAGCTAGTGCCTTCAGTTAAAATCCATAGAAAGGAAAATAAAATAATGAGTAGAGGTAGAAAGAAAGTTACAGAAGCAGAAATTGAAAATCCAGAAGTAGTTGAAAAAGAAGCTGTTAATAAAGAGGCTGAGGCAGAGTCTGAAGTAGTTGTGGCTAATGAAGAAACAAGCGAAGAAACTGCAAATGAAACTGGTTCTGGAAATAATGCTGATGGAACTACAGAAGCTCCACGTACAAAGAGAAAGTATACAAAGAGAAAAACAGCAGATAAGAAAGCAGACAAATCTTCTGCAAAAAAATCTAAGAAAGAAGCTAAAGAAACAGAATATGTCCAGGAAGTTTTTATTGAGCATAATGATGCACAAATACTTTCAGAAAGCATTGTAAACAGAATAAAAGAAACATATAAAAATGAAGGGCACAGAATTTCTTCTATTAAGAAGCTCCAGGTTTATATAAATATTGACCAGAAAAAAGCTTATTATGTAATTAATGATAAGCATGAAGGAAAATTTGTTGAGTTTTAATATGGATATATTCAGATAGCTGGTTTCTAATTGGAGGCAGTTTCTGCCTCCAATAATTCTTTATATCTTTATAAAGGTAAATTATAGAAATTTGTAAATTGGATAAATTTATATGTGTTTTATTATGTTTTTAATGAGGTTAAACTGCTTATAATATTTCAGGACGTTTTGGGATTTTGGAATATTTTTTTAAACCATGTCTGGAATGGATGTTCAAGTGCTGTGTGAAGTTTCATTATTTTTTCACTATTTTCTTCTGCCATGCGCATAGTACAGAGAGCTGACATACAGGAGAAACGTATTACATCATCCAGCATATGTATATTATTTTTCTTCCATTTTTCTTTTGTGCATGTTATTGTACTGAATAATGGCCTGCCATCACATATATAACGGTCTGCAATTTTCTGGTTAGAAAGTTCATAAAGCTGCATAAGCCCGTTAGATTCTTCTTCAGACATCATGCTGCATGGATATGATTTTTCTGAAACTGGAGAAAATTCACGCAATATACATTCAAACTTTCTTGTTTCGTTTGTATTCATTTTAGTAGTTTCATTAATAATCCGTTTTATTTCGCAGGCATTTTCTGATAACCTGGTATTCAGGTTGTTTCGTTTTTCTTTTGTATAAAAACTATCTTCAAAAGTTATTCCAAATATATCAAGAAAATCTGAAAAAAGGGAACCTCCTGTAAAATAATTCTTATCAAACCGTTTTACAATAATATTTTCCATTCCAAATATATTTTTAAGTTTCCTAAGACATCCAAGATAATCAAGATTTATATACTGGTCATAATTATTTATATATTCATCCCATGTTAATGTATTTTTAGTTGTTATGCTGTGTTTAACCAGCTGGTTGTACCATGAAAGAACATATTCATCCTGGCGTCTTAAATATACAATAATTTTTATCTGGCAGCCTGATGTAAGTGCATATTCCTGTAGCTGGTGCATAAGTCTTTTGCCCCTTTTCCTGCTGAAACACGCCGTCCATATCCCTTCATCAGATAGTATAATATTGTCATATATTTTAAAAAGCTTGGTTAATTCTTCCAGGCCATTATTAAAGTTTTCCTTTTCTTTATCTTTTAACCTTTTACCCTCATCATCAAGATATACTGCTTCTAAAAAAAGACCATTGCGGTATTTGCCCTTATTGGCATATTCAAAATCAAATTCTGGGTAAAAATAACCTTTTTCTGCAAGTTTCTGCTGGTTGTCATGGCAGAAATGTTGTAATGATGTAGTACCTGTCTTAGGTGTGCCTATATGTAAATATAAAGTTTTCATGTAATTTCTCCTTATCATAAAGTTTGTTAATATAAATGTCTGGCAGGTATCGTCTGTCTGTAATTTAATATATTAAGTTTTTATTACAAAATTATGGCATATATTGGGAAAATATAAAAAAGGGATGTATATTATATTTTCTGGATATAATATACATCCCAGCTGTCATGGTTACAGCATTATTTCTGTTTTATTTCCTTTAGAAATAATTACTGCTGCCTTCCAGACATTTCTTCTTCCTGGCGCCTAATCATCTGGCGGACCATTTCACCACCAACAGAACCGTTCTGTGCTGATGTTAAATCTCCGTTATAACCACCATTTTTAAGTGGTACGCCAATTTCGCTGGCTACCTCCATTTTAAACTTATTCATAGCCTCTTTTGCCTGTGGTACTTCCATTCTTGAACTATTATTGCTTGTCATAGTTTCATACCTCCTTTTAATTTATTATTTGGGACAGATTTGATTCCATGTGCATTAATGGATTGATATCTTCCCTTTTTAAGATAAGTTATTGCTTATCTTGATATTATTATGGACAAGAAGAATTAAAATATGTTGGTAGTTTTTAGGGAAAAGGTTGTAATTTTTTTCAAATATGATATAATTTTAATATTTGTATAAATAATGAATGGAGGATTTGTTATGAAACATATTAAAACAATTAACAGGGCTGATTTAAGCGCTACTGCTAAAAAGGGCGGATGTGGTAAATGCCAGGCTTCATGCCAGTCAGCATGTAAGACATCATGCACAGTTGGTAACCAGAAATGTGCTAATGAAAACAGCAAATAATTAGCTGGTGCTGCTTGTACCAGGCATATAGTAAAAGCGGCCTGCATATACCAGCCTGGCTGCTGCAGATAACTGCAGCAGCCATTAATTTTGTAAAAATATCCTGTTTATCCATAATTATAAAAGAAAGGTACTTATTATAAAATGATTCATAAATTTAAAGCCAAAGATATAAATATCCTGTTAGATGTAAATAGTGGCGGTGTACATGTTATTGATAATATTACATATGACCTTCTTGGCTATATAGAGCCACCATTACAAAATGAATGTCCAGAGGAAATAATTGAAAAGCTTAGTGGGAAATATAGTATAGAAGAAATTAAAGAATCATATAGTGAGATTGTTTCATTATATGAAGATAAACTTTTATTTAGTGAAGATATTTATGGTGATTATGCAGAAACTGCTGTTGAGTCACCAGTCAAGGCAATGTGCCTGCATATTGCACATGATTGTAATTTAAGGTGTAAGTATTGTTTTGCTGCTACTGGTGATTTTGGCACAGGAAGGAAACTTATGCCACTTGAAACAGGCAAGGCAGCAATAGATTTTCTTCTGGAAAAATCGGCTGGGCGTGAAAACCTGGAAGTAGATTTTTTTGGTGGTGAACCACTTATGAATTTTGATGTGGTAAAAGAAATTGTAAAATATGCCAGAAGTAAAGAAGCAGAATATGGAAAGAATTTCAGGTTTACAATTACCACAAATGGCATGCTGCTTACAGATGACAAGATAGATTTTATTAATAAGGAAATGTCAAATGTTGTGCTTTCTATAGACGGGCGTAAGGAAGTTAATGATAAAATGCGTGTGCGTGTTGATGGAAGTGGTTCATATGATAAAATTGTGGATGCTTATAAACATCTTGTGGAAAAACGTGGTGATAAAGAATATTATGTAAGAGGGACATATACAAAGTATAACCTTGATTTTTCAGAAGATGTCCTGCATCTTTATAATATAGGTTTTGACCAGGTTTCTGTGGAACCAGTTATGGAAGATGAAAGTATTGAATATGCAATTACTGAAAATGATTTGGAAAAAATTTATGCTGAATATGACAAACTGGCAGATAAAATTGCAGAGATAAAGAAAAATAATGGGACAATAAACTTTTTCCACTTTATGGTTGACCTTGACCAGGGACCTTGTGTAATAAAAAGGCTGCGTGGCTGTGGCAGCGGCAATGAATATGTGGCAGTTACACCAGACGGGGATATTTATCCGTGCCACCAGTTTGTCGGGCATGAAGAATATAAGATGGGAAATCTTTATGAACATACATTTAATGAAAGTATAAAGAAAGAATTTGCAGGATGCCATGTATATTCAAAGCCTTCCTGCCGTGACTGCTGGGCTAAGTTTTATTGCAGTGGCGGCTGTAATGCCAATAACTATATTTATAATGGTGATATACATAAGGCTTATGAATTATCATGTAAAATTATGAGAAAACGCCTTGAATGTGCAATACTTTCAAAAGTATATGAGAAACTGGAAGAATAGTTTTTGGGTTATAATGTTTGTGGGAGAGATGCATGGTTTCTTTATTAAGCAGGATTTTTATTAAAGATTATAATAATTATGATGATACCAGTGTAAGAAGGAAGTATGGTATGCTTAGCAGTATTGTTGGGATATTTTTAAATATACTTCTTTTTACTTTTAAATATTTTGCAGGTATATTAAGTGGTTCAGTAGCAATAACTGCAGATGCGTTTAATAATTTATCTGATGCAGGCTCTTCTATAATAACCCTTGCTGGATTTAAGTTTACAGGCAGGAATGCGGATAGTGAACATCCATTTGGGCATGGAAGAGGCGAATATATATCAGGTTTTATTGTGTCTATTGTTATTATATTAATGGGATTTGAGCTTTTTACAAGTTCAGCCAGCAAAATCCTGCATCCTGAAAAGGTTGATACAAGCATAATGGCATTTGCTGTACTTGTTATTTCTATAGTTGTAAAACTCTATATGGCATTTTATAATACAAGGATTGGCAGAAAGATTAATTCATCTGCAATGAAGGCAACAGCAACAGACAGTTTAAGTGATTCTGTTGCGACTTCTGTTGTATTTTTATCTATGCTTGTAATGAAATATACAGGTTATAATATAGATGGCTATGCGGGTGCTCTTGTTGCAATATTTATTTTATTTGCTGGATACAGTGCAGCAAAGGATACTATATCACCTCTTCTTGGTACTAAACCGTCAAAAGAAATTGTGGATGCAATAGACGGGATTATTATGTCACATGATGGTATACTTGGTGTACATGACCTTATAGTACATGATTATGGTCCTGGCAGGATGATTGTTTCACTTCATGCAGAAGTTCCAGGCAACAGGAATATTTATGAACTGCATGATTTAATTGACCATATTGAAAATGACCTGGATGAAAGGTTTAATTGTGAATGTGTAATCCATATGGACCCTGTAGATGTGGAAGATAAAAGAATTATTACAATGAAAACCGGGATTGAGAAAATATTACATTCAATAGATGATGGTCTGTCAATACATGATTTAAGAATTGTTCCATGTAAAGATTATGATAATATTATTTTTGATATGATAGTGCCGCCTAAGTACCATAATAAGGATGTTATAATAAAAGAGCAGGTATGTAAAGAGATAGAGGAGAAATATCCTTCTTATAAAGCTGTAATAAAAATAGATAAATCTTATGTCTGAAGATGGAAACAAAAAGCTGCACTATTGACAAACTGGCAGAATACAACTATACTTTAAAAGAATTTATCTGGGGAGCTTTTTAGCTGAGAGGGATTAAGTCCGACCCATTGACCTGATACGGTTAGTACCGTCGTAGGGAGATTAGAGGTTATGTTATAATTTATTGTATATTTTAACACCCTGGATATATTTCTTATATTATATCCAGGGTGTTCTCTTTTAGGATTATTTTAATATATATAAATAACAGGCATGTCTGGAAATATTAAAAGGAGAGTAGAAAATATGGAATATACTACACAAATGGATGCTGCAAGAAAGGGCATTATTACAAAAGAACTTGCAAGTGTGGCAAAGAGTGAAGGTATGGATGAACAGGAGCTTAGGGAACTTGTATCATGTGGCCAGGCGGTTATCCCTGCCAACAAACGCCATACATGTATTAACCCAAGTGGTATTGGCAATAAGCTGCGTACTAAGATAAATGTAAATCTTGGCACGTCAAGGGACTGGACGGACCTTGAAATGGAAATGGATAAGGTGAACAGTGCTGTAGCACTTGGTGCAGAAGCAATTATGGATTTAAGTTCATTTGGTGATACGCAGAAATTCAGGCGTAAGCTTACATCTGAGTGTCCAGCTGTAATAGGTACTGTGCCTATATATGATGCAGTTGTATATTACCACAAAGCATTAAAGGAAATTACTGCAAGAGAATGGATTGATGTAGTAAAGATGCATGCAGAGGATGGTGTAGACTTTATGACAATCCACTGTGGAATTAATAAGGAAACGGCTGGCAAGTTTAAAAGGAATAAAAGGCTGGCAAATATTGTATCAAGAGGTGGTTCAATAATCTTTGCATGGATGGAGATGACTGGTGAAGAGAACCCATTCTATGAATATTATGATGAAATCCTTGATATTTGCCAGGAGTATGATGTAACTATGAGTCTTGGAGACGCATGCAGGCCTGGATGTTTAAAAGATGCGTCTGATATTTCACAGATAGAAGAACTTATAACACTTGGGGAACTTACTAAGCGTGCATGGGAAAAGAATGTACAAGTAATGGTTGAAGGACCAGGACATATGCCTTTGGACCAGATAGCAGCAAATATGAAAATACAGCAGACTATATGTGGTGGTGCACCTTTCTATGTTTTAGGACCTCTTGTTACTGATATTGCACCAGGATATGACCATATTACAGCAGCAATCGGAGGAGCTATAGCAGCTTCAAGTGGCGCTTCTTTTCTTTGTTATGTAACTCCTGCTGAACATTTGCGCCTGCCTGATGTCAATGATGTTAAAGAAGGAATAATTGCTTCAAAGATTGCAGCACATGCGGCAGATATTGCAAAAGGCATAAAGGGAGCAAGGGACTGGGATGATGCGATGAGCACTGCCAGAAAAAAACTTGACTGGGAAGAGATGTTTAAACTTTCAATAGACCCAGAAAAGGCAAGGAATTACCGTGAAACTGCAAAGCCTGAGAAAGAAGACACTTGTTCAATGTGTGGCAATTTCTGTGCTGTAAAAAATATGAACCGTATACTTGACGGGGAAATAGTGTCTATTTATGATGAATAATAAGGAAGCATGGGGGACTGGTATGGAAAATAATGTTACAATAAAAGATGTCTGCCGCAGGAAGGTGCTGGCAATAGCTGGTTCAGACTGTAGTGGTGGTGCTGGCATACAGGCTGATTTAAAAACAATGACAGCACATGGTATTTATGGGATGAGTGTTATTACAGCTATTACGGTACAGAATACAAGAGAGGTAATAAAATCAGAACCAGTGCCGCCAGATATTGTGGCAGCGCAGATTGATGCGGTATGTTCTGATATAATGCCTGATGCAGTAAAAACAGGTATGCTTTTTTCAGAAGGAATAATTGATGTAGTATCACAGAAAATAAAGGAATATAACCTTAAGAATATAGTAGCTGACCCAGTATTTGTTTCAACAAGTGGAAGCCGTCTTTTAGAGCCACAGGCAGCAGATGCACTTAAAGAAAAGCTGCTGCCGCTTGCAACATTGCTTACCCCGAATATACCAGAGGCACAGGCATTAACAGGAATTAGTATAAATAATAAAAGTGATATGCTACAGGCAGCATCAAAACTGTGTGAAATAACTGGTACCAATGTTCTTGTCAAAGGAGGGCACAGTACAGAAGATTCAGATGATTTGCTGTATTGCACAGAAGAAACTGCAATGCTTCATACAAGCCATTGCTGTGATATGGAAAATATATCAGTTACAGGCAATGGCAGGGAAGTATGGTTTAAAGGTGAAAAAATAAGTACACTTAATACACATGGTACAGGATGTACTCTTTCTTCTGCAATAGCTTGTGGACTGGCAGCTGGCATGGATATTATAGAAGCAGTATCTTTAGCTAAAGCTTACCTGACAGGTGCATTGCAAGCCGGGCTTGACATAGGCCAGGGAAACGGGCCTGTGGACCATTGCTTTAGCATACCTGCTAACCTGGCAATGTCTCATCTGCTATAGTTTTAATTTCTTCCCAATGTGCAGAAGAATCATTGTCATATACAGCAATAACATGGCAGCCTGCACCTTTGGCAGAACGTACTGCAAAAAGTGTGTCTTCATATACAGTAGTATTTGCAGGGGATATATTATATTTCCTGCATATTGTTTTATAAATTTCAGGAGTGCGTTTATCAAGGTTTAATTCTGTGCTTGTGTAAATTGCGTCAAAATATCTATAAATGTTTAAACGCTCCAGTGCAGGCACAGCATATGCCTTTTCTGATGTAGTCAGAAGACAAATAATATTTTCATCTGAATAAAGCTCTTCTAACAGCTGGCCCATGCCAGGTTTTAATGGGACACTGTTCTGGTATGCATTGCTTACAATAGAAATTATTTCTGAAACAATACAATTCCTGTCTTTATCTATTCCAAGGCTTATAAAATAATCTGCACATTCAGGCAGTGTCAAAGGTGCTATTATCTGGCTAAGACCTGCTGGAGGCGTTATATTATATGACTCCAGATAATCATTATCAAGACTGTGCCATAGAGGCATAGAGTCAAGAAGAGTCCCATCCATGTCAAATATGTATAATTTTTTATCCATTTACAACCTCCATACATAAATCTAATATTTTTCTAGTTGCTTCACCTGTATTTTCTTGTGCAAACAATGCAGAAATAACAGCTACCCCATCTATTCCAGAACCTTTAAGTTCCAGTATATTGTTATGGTTAATCCCACCAATGGCAACAACAGGAATTGTTATATTATCTGTTATTTCTTTTAATCTGGCAAATGAAAGTGGAACAGTGTCCTGCTTGGTAGATGTTGGAAATACCGCCCCAGTGCCAATATAATCAGCACCAGCTTTTTGGGCAGCAAGTGCTTCTTCAAGGTTGTGTGCTGTCATTCCAATAATTTTACTATTGCCTAAAATTTCCCTTGCTTTCTGGTAACTGGCATCACCCTGGCCTATGTGGACACCATCTGCATCTGCTTCTTTGGCTGCATATATATCATCGTTAATAACAAAAGGTACATTGTACCTGGCAGCAATTTCTTTTATTATAACAGCTTCTTTTACAAGTTCACTATATCCAAGATGTTTTTCACGCAGTTGTAAAAAGGTTGCACCATTTGCCAGTACCTCTTCAACTTGTGAAGCCAGTGTCCTTCCAGCCAGCCAGTGCCTGTCAGTTATAGCATATAAGAGCATGTTTTTCTTATTAGTTTTCATATTAGGCCTCCATTACTTGTAGAAATTTATAAAATTGAGTATAATCATAATATGTAAATAATAGTGGTTTTTATGGCTTGTGTCAATGACAGGCCGGAAGGAGATTAGAATGGACAGAAATATACCATTACCAGGAACATTTTACAGGCATCCAGATGGAAATATATGCCAGATAATTTGTATTGCAAAGAACTATGCGGATAAAGATAAAGAAGTGGTTTACCAGGAGATGTTTCCTCCATTTGACATATGGACAAAAACTCTTAAAAGTTTTATGGAAGAAACTGTTGGTACAGATGGTAGCATAAAGTACAAGTCTGGGCAGGCTGAAGCAGGAAGTATTCCTGCACAGGCAGTTAAAATATCTGAGGGGGAATTGACAGCAGATACCAGCAGCTATACAGGTAATGGAATAACAGTTAATGAAGAAATAACTGACAGCATGTTCAGGGAATGCCTTTTAAATGGCACTGTAGATACCAGGATTGCGGGAAAGATGCCAGATGCAGATATTGCAGAAAAGGGGTTTATGGAACTGCTTGATGCAAATAATTACCATGATAAATACCATATATTTACCAGCATGAAAAAATATCTTAATAAACATCTTCTTAATAATATTGCAGTAGCGCTTGATATTGTGCTGGAAGATGGTGACGAAGAAGAACAATACGACTCAATATTACATTGTTTACAGACATTTGAACACTATGAAACAAGCAGGCTCAGGTAATGTTTGACGTATGTACATAAAAGTGTTAAATTAAGATATACTAAATACTTTATAATTTTTGTAATTTAATATTGACATAATTGTTAAAAGAGGTTATTCTAATAGAGAACTCATGTTCGCTAAAACATATGGTACAATAGTAATTTATTAATTGGTGTATTGTTTAAAAGAAAGGATAGAGATATGGCAAAAGCGGCAACAACAATAGATGATAATAAGAAGAAAGCACTGGAAACTGCACTGGCACAGATAGAGAAAGCATATGGCAAAGGTGCTATAATGAAACTTGGTGACAATACACACCTCAATGTAGAAACATGTCCTTCCGGTTCACTAGGGCTTGACCTTGCACTTGGTGTAGGAGGGGTGCCTAAAGGAAGGGTGGTAGAAGTATATGGTCCAGAATCAGGTGGTAAAACTACAGTAGCATTGCATATGGTAGCAGAGGTCCAGAAACGTGGGGGGATTGCAGGTTTTATTGATGCAGAACATGCCCTTGACCCTGTGTATGCCAAGAGGATTGGTGTAGACATTGATAATTTATATATATCACAGCCTGATACTGGTGAACAGGCATTAGAGATTACAGAGACAATGGTGCGTTCAGGTGCTGTTGATATTGTAATTGTTGATTCTGTAGCTGCCCTTGTCCCTAAAGCAGAGATAGAAGGTGAGATGGGTGACAGCCATGTTGGGCTCCAGGCAAGGCTTATGTCACAGGCATTAAGGAAACTTACAGCAATTATTGGCAAAACAAGCTGTACAGTTATATTTATAAACCAGCTCCGTGAAAAGGTTGGCGTTATGTTTGGAAATCCAGAAACAACAACGGGTGGCCGGGCATTAAAGTATTATTCTTCTATAAGGCTTGAAGTAAGACGTGGTGAGCAGATTAAAAAAGATGGTGAAGTTATTGGAAACCGTACACGTATAAAAGTTGTTAAAAATAAGGTTGCACCTCCATTCCGTGAGGCAGAAGTTGATATAATATATGGGGAAGGCATATCAAGGGAAGGTGATATCCTTGACCTTGCTGCCAATGAAAATATAGTTAATAAAAGTGGTGCATGGTATGCATATAATGGAAGTAAAATAGGACAGGGAAGAGAGAATGCAAAGATTTATTTAAAAGAACATCCAGAAGTAATGGCAGAAGTAGAGCAGAAAGTACGTGAAAAGTATTCCAAAGATGATACAGATGATAAAAAGAAAGAAGAAATACCAGACACAGATAGTTTTTCTGATAGTATAGATGCTGGCATACCTGCCGCAACAGAAGAAGCTGGGGAGTAATAAATAATGGATGGGGAAGAGTTATTGCGTGCCCAGAAGAAAGCAATGTCACTGCTGGGTTATAATGACCGCACAGAATGGGAGCTTATGGATAAGCTGCTTAAGGCTGGTTTTTCAGAAGAAGCCGTTAATGGTGCAATTGAGTATGTGAAAAGTTTTCATTATATAGATGATGAAAGATATGCAATGCGTTTTGCAGATATATACCATAAGTCAAGAAGCATAAACAGGTTAAGGCAGGATTTGGCTAAAAGGCATATTCCAGAGAAATATATTTGCCTGGCTTTGGAGTCTATAGATGGTGGTGACAGTGAGGCACTAGAGAAAGAAATCCAAAAGGTAATGTCTGGAAAAGACCTGGATTGTCTTGAATATAATGAAAAACAAAAAATTGCTGCAAAATTGTACCGTAAGGGGTTTAGTGTTAGTGATATACGCAAACGTATTGGGTTATAAAAACACCAGCCAGGTAAAAGCCTGGCTGGTGTTTTTTGCTGTAAAACCTGCATAATTTCCAGTTATTCTTATATTGTGCAATAGGGAGGTATAACATGGTTTCCATGTCACAGTTAAATAATTATTCCATCCAAGCGTAAGCGGGATGCTGCTGGTAAAACATTTGGAATTGCCAGGGCTGCATAACTTTTAAGCTGTTTAATTTGTAAATACCAGCAAGTCCGTTATTTACAAAGGTTCTGTTTAATTAAATGAAATTAAAATGGTTGTGCGGAATTTATGAAACCTATATAAAAGAATTTGCCATAAGCTTGACATATTAGTATAAAAAGTATAGAATTAGTTTGTTGTACTGTGTGCAATGAATAAAAATAAGGAGGTGCTCCTGTTCGATGCCAATGGTTGCGAAAGTAATTATAGCCATTGTGGTTCTATTAGCTGCTGTTGTTGCAACTGCGCTGGTTACCAAGACAGTTTCTATAAAACAGTATAAAGAAGTTGAAGAAGCTAAAATTGGAAATGCAGATGAAAAGGCAAGGAATATAATAGATGAAGCCTTGAGAACTGCTGAAACTAAAAAGCGTGAAGCACTGCTTGAAGCCAAGGAAGAAGCAATCCGTACCAAAAACGAGATTGAACACGAATCCAAGGAAAGACGGGCAGAAATACAGCGGTATGAGAAGAGGGTATTATCGAAAGAGGAGATCCTGGATAAAAAGTCAGAAGTATTAGAGAAAAAAGAAGCTAAGTTAAATGTAAAAATTGCTGAATTAGATAAGCAGATGCAGGAAGTTGAAGTTATAAAAAGCAGTCATTTACAAGAGCTTGAAAAAATCTCTGGCCTGACCACTGAACAAGCAAAGGAATATCTATTAAAATCTGTTGAAGAAGACGTAAAACATGAAACTGCTGTTCTTGTAAAAGAACTTGACAGAAAAGCAAAAGAAGAAGCTGACAAGAGGGCAAAAGATTATGTTGTCAATGCAATACAGCGCTGTGCTGCTGACCATGTTGCAGAGACCACAATTACTGTTGTACAGCTTCCAAATGATGAAATGAAAGGTAGGATTATCGGAAGAGAGGGGCGGAACATAAGGACTTTAGAAACCCTTACAGGTGTAAATCTTATTATTGATGATACGCCAGAAGCGGTAGTTTTATCAGGTTTTGACGGAGTCAGAAGAGAAATAGCAAGGATTGCTCTTGAGAAACTTATTGTTGATGGAAGAATTCATCCAGCTAGAATTGAGGAAATGGTTGAAAAGGCTCAAAAAGAAGTTGAGTCAATGATTCGTGAAGAGGGGGAGGCTGCTACACTTGAGGTAGGAGTTCACGGTATAAATCCAGAACTTATTCGTTTGTTAGGAAGAATGAAATTTAGAACCAGTTATGGACAGAATGCATTAAAGCACTCAATAGAAGTAGCCCATTTAGCAGGGCTTCTCGCAGGAGAAACAGGAGTTGATGCAAGAATGGCCAAAAGAGCTGGTTTGTTGCATGATATTGGCAAATCAGTTGACCAGGAAATGGAAGGAACCCATGTCCAGATTGGTGCAGAACTTTGCCGCAAATATAAAGAGCCATCGGTTGTTATTAATGCTGTGGAAGCGCACCACGGTGATATAGAACCAGATACTTTGATTGCGTGTATCGTACAAGCTGCTGATACAATTTCTGCAGCAAGACCTGGTGCACGCAGGGAAACTTTAGAAACATATACAAACAGATTGAAACAATTAGAAGATATTTCCAATAGCTTTAAAGGAGTTGATAAATCATTTGCCATCCAGGCAGGTCGTGAAGTAAGAGTTATGGTTGTTCCTGAAAAGGTAACAGAAGATGACATGGTTCTTCTTGCGAGGGATATTTCTAAACGTATTGAAGATGAATTGAAATATCCAGGCCAGATTAAGGTTAATGTTATCAGAGAATCCAGGGTTACAGATTATGCTAAATAGACACAATAGCCTGTAAACATGAGCAAAAGAGTCATCGGAAGATGGCTCTTTTTAAAGATAGAAAGTTTTTGCAAACTTATATATGCTATTCTAATCTAATATATATAAAGAAAGGCAGGAGTATTTTATGGTAGTAATACACAGGGATGTATATAGTCCGCAGAAAGATGTAATGGCCGCCAGACATGATAACAGTAAAAACTATAATAATACAGACGGTTATGGTATTGCTGCTGATATAGGGACTACTACAGTTGCAATAAGCCTTTTTTCATTAGGTAATAATAGATATTGTGGAAACATTACTGAAAATAACTCACAGACAGAACTTGGAGCTGATGTTATGATGCGTATTATGCATGCTAATATGGGTAAAGGCATGCTGCTGCATAAGATGATAACAGAACAGCTGGAAGATATGGCAGGCCGTATTAGTGAGGGTGTATGTAGTGCAGGTGCTATAAAGAGAATGGTGGTTACGGGAAATACAACAATGTGCCACCTGTTTCTTGGCAGGGATTTAAGAGGTATGGCTGGTGTCCCGTTTAAACCAGCTTATAAAGGTAGTGTTAATATAACAGGAAAAGAGATTGGTTTTAAGAAGTATCCGGATATAAATATACATGTTATGCCAGGTGTAACGGCACATGTAGGTGCAGATGCAGTATCTGCGCTTTGCAGCCTGGAACTTTATAGTACAGATAAGATACAGCTTGCTATTGATATAGGTACTAATGCAGAAATAATATTAAATAATAAAGGCAGGATATATGTATGTTCTGCTGCGGCAGGTCCAGCGTTTGAGGGGCAAGGAATTAAATGTGGAATAAGGGCAGGCAGAGGTGCAATTAATGGAATTAAAATAACCAGGACAACAGGCAATATAGTTCTTGATGTAATAGATACAGATAATGTGGAAAGTGGAATTAGTAAAGAAGAATTAATTCCTAAAGGTATATGTGGTTCTGGTATTGTTGATGCTATAGCAGAACTTTTAAAGACAGGAGTTTTAAAACCAGACGGTTATCTTATGGGCTGTGAAGAAGCTTTACAAAATGGTGTGAAACCAAGTATTGCGGAGAGGATAAAAAAGGATAAAAAAGGAAACAGTTTTGTTATTTATAATAAAGAAAAAAATTATACAGGATATAATGGAAATAAAAAGGAACAGGATAACAGACAGTTTGAAATAATAATTACACAGAATGATATAAGAAATATACAGCTGGCAAAGGCAGCAATACAGGCAGCAACAGAGGTATTGCTTGAAGAAGCAGGAATTTCACTGGACAATATTGATGAGGTGAAGATTGCGGGTGTGTTTGGGAAATTTATACATCCAGATGCAGCTGTTTTATTTGGACTGTATCCAGATATAGATAAGGATAAAATGGAATTTGTGGGCAATGCTGCAGGCAATGGGGCAGCGCAGGCACTTGTAGATGACAATTTTAAAAAGCTGGCTTTAGAATATTCAGGCAAAATGGAACATATAGAGCTGGCAGGCAAAAATTCATTCCAGGAGAAATTTTTAAATGCAATGGAATTAAAAAAGTGGCAGGCAGTATATAATTAATTATAGAAAGGATAAGATACAAGTTATGAAATTAGGATTTATTGGTGCAGGCAATATGGCACAGGCAATTATCGGAGGTATTATAGATAATGGGTTTGTTAGTAAAAGCGATATAATTGCTTCTGCTGCTACTAATGAAACTATTAACAAAGTAGCAGAAAAGTTTGGTATTGAAACAACACTTGATAATAAGGAAACAGCTGTAGCAGATATCTTATTTTTAGCTGTAAAACCAGCTTATTATAAACAGGTAATAGATGAAATAAAGGACCTGCCAGTTAAGAAAAGCCAGATAATAATAACAGTTGCAGCAGGGAAAACTATAGAGTGGGTTGAAGATGCTTTTGGAGGTGTGCGTAAAATTGTAAGGACAATGCCAAATACGCCTGCACTTGTAGGAGAAGGAATAACAGCAGCTTGTCCTAACAGCAATGTTACAGAAGAAGAACTTATAACAGTGCTTAGCCTTCTTGAAACATTTGGAAAGGCAGAAGTGGTGAAAGAAAGCATGATGGATGCAGTAGTTGCAGTAAGTGGAAGTTCTCCTGCATATGTATTTATGTTTATAGAAGCTATGGCAGACGCAGCAGTAGCAGAGGGGATGCCAAGGGCTCAGGCATACCAGTTTGCAGCACAGTCAGTACTTGGAAGTGCAAAGATGGTACTTGAAACAGGGCTTCATCCTGGTAAATTAAAAGATATGGTATGTTCTCCATCAGGCACAACAATAGAAGGTGTAAAAGTTCTTGAAAAAACAGGTTTTAGAAGCAGTGTTATGGAGTGTATGAAGGCATGTGCAGATAAGTCAAGAAATATGTAATTAATATCCATTTGAATAAAGTTCTTTTTATATTTCTTTTACATATATCTGTTATATGAAGAATAGCAGTTTAAGAAAAATAAAAAGGGTAATTTGTATAGTATTTATTTTTTTAACAGTTTCATGTATTTTATACTGTGTACAATGGAAAGATGATATGCTATGTAAAATTGAAATACGTACACAGCTTGAAAAGGAAGATGCTGGGGAATATGCATATAGTCTTATAAAAGAGATGGAATATTTTCCAGTGTATTCTGACAGGACAGGTGAAGCAGAATATTATTTTGAAAATGGGTATGGAGCAGGAAGGACATATGGAGGTGACAGGAAACACGAAGGCATTGATATAATGTCTACAGTTAATAAGCCAGGATGCTTTAAGATAAGGTCTGTTTCTGATGGTATTATTGAAAAAGCAGGGTGGCTTGAACTTGGCGGATACCGCCTTGGAATAAGAAGCCGTTCAGGGATTTACTACTATTATGCACATCTTGACCATTATGAAGATGGGATAAAAGAAGGAAAACATGTACGTGCAGGTGAAATTATCGGATATATGGGGGATACTGGATATGGTCCAGAAGTGACAAGGGGACAGTTTGATGTACATCTGCATTTTGGCATATATACCATGAAAGCAGATGAAGAAGTAAGTTTAAACCCATATTATTTATTGGAATATTTATCAGATAAGAAATAGAATATAGTAATAGAGTGTATTATATTTAGAATATAGTACAGGAATGGGGAAAACATGGAAACACAACTTTGGAGGGAAATGCTAGACCCTTACCGTCTGGCTGTAGATGAGCTGGTGGTTAAGTTTACACATGTGAAACAGGAATACCAGGATGCAAGGATATATTCTCCTATAGAGTCAGTGACAGGAAGGGTTAAAAGGATTTCAAGTATTCTTGACAAAGCACACAGAAAAGGTGTGGATATAGAAAAAATAGAAGATAAGATAGAAGATATAGCAGGAGTCCGTATAATATGCCAGTTTGTTGAAGATATTGACACAGTTGTTGATATTATACGCAGGCGCAGTGATATGATAGTAAAACATGAAAAGGACTATATAACTAAAAGTAAAAAAAGCGGATACAGGAGTTACCATGTAATTGTTTTCTATACTGTACAGACAATTAAAGGACCAAAGAACCTTGAAGTTGAAATACAGATAAGGACTCTTGCAATGGATTTCTGGGCCACAATAGAACATTCACTGCAATATAAATATAAAGAAAATATGCCAGAAGAATTAAGAGAACGCCTTTTAAGTGCATCAGATGCAGTTGGAAAACTAGATGAGGAGATGGGCTCTGTGCGGGATGAGATTATGGATGCACAGAACACTAACAGGCGCAGGGCTAAAGTGGTAACAGATATACTAAATAATATTGAAAACTTGTACCATATAGCTAATGAACGGGAAGTTACAAAGATACAGAATGAGTTCTTTGATATATATAAAAGGAATGATATGGAACTTCTTAACAGGTTTAATAAACAACTGGATGTATTATCTGAAACATACAATGCCCAAAGTATCCAGTCATTAGCTGGGAATTTTATGGATATATAGACAAGATAGGAGTTTTTAATGGTTACACTTCCTGAGAAGTATTGTGAAAATATAAAAAGGATTTTAGGAGAAGAAGGCTTCCAGTGTTATATGGAAAGTTTTGCAGAAAAGCCGTTATATGCCTTAAGGGTTAATACAGCAAAAGCCAGTCTGGAAGAATGGAAGAAAATATGCCCGTTTGATACAGAAGAAATACCCTGGTGCAGAAATGGGTTTATTATTAATGGAAGTACAAAAACAGAGATTTCAAAACATCCATATTATTTTGCAGGCTTATACTATATACAGGAGCCAAGTGCAATGGTTCCAGCATCTATATTACAGATAGAAGATGGGGACAGGGTGCTTGACCTTTGTGCTGCTCCTGGTGGCAAAGCTGTAGAAATAGCAGCAAAGCTTAATGGAACCGGGCTTCTTGTTGCCAATGATATAAGTGCATCAAGAGCAGCAGCACTTGCCAAAAATTTGCAAATGGCAGGCGCTTTAAATACTGTAGTAACAGCAGAAGCACCAGAACGCCTTTCATTGTATTTTAAGGAATATTTTGATAAAATATTATTAGATGTACCATGTTCTGGGGAAGGAATGTTCAGGCGGAAGCCAGATATGGTAAAGGACTGGCTGGATAAAGGCCCGTCATACTATGCTGGCCTGCAGAAAGATATATTAAAAGAAGCATATAACATGCTTAAACCAGGTGGAAGCCTTGTGTATTCAACATGTACATTTTCTATAGAAGAGGACGAAGGCATGGTACAATGGTTTATAGATACATATAAAGATATGGAAATATGTAAAGTACCACATAAAGATGGTTTTTCATATGGAAGACCAGATTTGCTTAACAATGGATGTGCAGAATTAAAAAGGTGTATAAGGATTTTTCCACATATTGCAAAAGGTGAGGGACATTTTGTTGCACTTCTTAATAAAAAAGAAAACAATATGGCAGAAAAACATATAACAGAAAAAAGAATAAATATTTCTAAGAAAATCAATAAAACAGATAAAAATGAATGGCAGAATGAAATAAAAGAATTTGTGCCAGAAAAATATCTGCAAAATTGTTACCATGTAAAAAACAAGGATACAATATGCCTTATGCCAGAAGAAACAGCGGGAATTAAAAATATCAGGTATATACAAAACGGGCTTATAGCAGGCAGTTTTAAGAAACGCTTTGAGCCTTCATGCCAGCTTGCCCTTTCAAAAATATCAGATACTTATAAGAACAGGCTTTTACTTAAAGCTGGGGATATTGATGTAATAAAATATCTTAAGGGTGAAACTATAAATATTGATGAATTTTATAAAGGATGGGTGCTTGTTACAGTTGATGGTTTTCCGCTGGGCTGGGGTAAAGCAGACGGTTGTGGCAGGCTGAAGAATAAATACAATACAGGCTGGCGTATGATGTAATTGCGTAAAAAGAAAGGGAATACATATGAAAATTCAGAAAGGTGATTGTGGATATATAAGCAACAGAAAAAAGAAAGCATTAATGGGTGTGCTTTTAATGGCAGCAGCGGGGCTGGCAGTTTTTATTGCTGGACTGCTTTTAAATAAAATGTCTAACAGAAATATTTTCTCGGTTATAGCAGTTCTGTTTGTACTTCCAGGAGCAAAGTACCTTGTCAGGTTTATTGTGGCATTTCCTTATCATTCAGTGGACAAGCAGCTTTATACTAAAGTAAAAGAACACACTGCCAATAAAATGCAGCTTTATGCAGATATGTTAATTACATCACCAGAAAAAGTTATGTACCTTGAATTTATAGCAGTTGGAAGCAAACATATTGTTGCGCTGGCAACAGGCAAAAAGCAGGAAATACAGTATATAAGGAAGTATTTAAGCGATGGGGTTGCCAACTGGGGAGAAGGCTATAAAATTAAGATACTGGATAATGAGAGAAGTTTTTTAAGGGAAATTGATAATGTTGAAGTACAAGAAGTTGATGAAGAAGAGGAAGCAAATGTTAAATCCTATATTACATCACTTATTGTATAGCTGGTAAGGGGAATATAATAAATGCAGGTTTTAAAAGTTACATCACAAGACGAAGGACAGCGGCTTGATAAGTTTCTTGGAAAATTTATGCCAGAAGCACCTAAAAGTTTTTTGTATAAAATGATGCGTAAAAAGAATATTGTAATTAATGGCAAGAAAGCAGAAGGCATGGAGAGGGTGGCAGAAGGTGATGAGGTAAAATTGTTTTTATCAGATGCCACTATTGAAGGGTTTAAACATAAAACAGATTTACCAGATGCAGAACCAGACAAGCTTGATATTATATTTGAGGATAATGATATTCTTGTAGTAAATAAACCTGTTGGGATGTTGTCACAAAAAGCAGATAAAGACGATATCTCTGTAGTTGAATATGTAAATGCATATTTAAAAACAAAAACTATAAGAGACAGAGATTACTCTGTATTTAATGCAGGAATATGCAACAGGCTTGACAGAAATACAAGCGGGCTTATAGTAGCAGGAAAGACAGTAAGAGGATTGCAGTGGATGAACAGTATTTTCAGGGAGCGTGGACTTAAGAAATATTATCTTTGCATAGTCCGGGGAAATATTAATAACGCAGAAAGGCTTGACGGATATCTTATAAAGAATGAGAACCATAATAATGTTACTATAACACAATATGAAACTGAGGGTTCTTCAAGGATTATAACAGAGTATGAGCCTTTGCAGCATGGAAGCCTTGATGGCAATATATATACACTGCTTAAAGTCCATCTTGTAACAGGCAAGGCACACCAGATAAGGGCACATTTAAAAAGTACAGGCCATCCTGTTGCAGGGGATGCCAAATATGGGCATAAAGATTTATACAAGACATTCAGACGTGAATTTGGCTTAAGACACCAGCTTCTGCATGCATGGAGGCTGGAGTTCGGGGATTTTTCCAGTATACCAGAGAAATACCATGGCATTGTTCTTGAAGCACCATTGCCTAAAGAATTTAAAGATATAATGAAAGGACTTGGCATGGATGTAACTGCCTTAAGGAGGTAAAAGGCGATGCCATCGTGGAATTCAAGAGGGTTAAGAGGTTCAATGCTTGAAGAAGCATTGAATTATACCAATAATAAATACCGCCAGGAGAAGCTTGCATTAGTACAAAAAATACCAACCCCAATAACACCTATAGAAATAGACAAAGAAAAACACCATATTAAACTTGCATACTTTGAGCAGAAAAGTACAGTTGATTATATAGGCAATGTACAGGGAGTGCCAGTATGTTTTGATGCAAAAGAATGTGCAACAGACACATTTCCATTACAAAATATACATGAACACCAGATAAAGTTTATGGAGGAATTTGAAATACAGCAGGGTATTGCATTTCTAATAATATATTTTAGCAATGCAGATATATGCTATTATGTCCCATGCAGGGATGTTCTGGGATTTTGGGACAGGGCAGTACAAGGAGGAAGGAAAAGTTTCCGGCGTGAAGAACTTGACAGCAGTTTTATTATAAAAGTTTCTAACCAGGTATTTATACATTACCTGGAAATGGTAAGCCGGGATTTAGATTTAAGGGAGGAGATATAGCTGGGATTATGACAGAAGAATTTAAAAGTGAACTGAAAGAAGCTGGTGTAGACTTGGAAGATGCTGTAACACGTTTTGTAGGCAGGGAGGAAATATATGAACAGTTTTTATACAGGTTCACAGATGATAAAAACCTTATACAGTTAGAAGAGTATCTTGCCATGGATGATATAGATTCTGCTTTTAAAAAAGCCCATACACTTAAAGGGCTTACAGGAAATTACGGCTTTAAAAAAATGTATGAGGCAGCAGTGCCAGTTGTGGAAATATTAAGGAAAGGTTCGGCTGATGGTATAGAAGAACCACTGGCAGAGCTGAAAGAAGTAAACTGTCTTTTATGTGGGATTATTAATAAATATAAAAAGGATGCACAGTATTAAAGTTATAGGCAGGCAGCCAATACCTGCCTGCAGGCAATGCGGATTGTAAATATCCGCTTGACAGGAGAAAAAACAATGAATAACAAAACACTTAAACCTGCCAGATACCTGGCAGTCCCACTAGCTGCCATTTCCATTATTATATCAGGCTGTTCTGGCAGCAATGAAACAGTAAAAAATAATGAAGTGAAACAAGAAACAGAGAATTTATTTACAATTAAAGACGGAGAAGCTGTTATTACAAAAAGCACAAATAACAATCCCATTTTTGGCAATGACAATACTGGAAATTATATATATGGAGGAGACCCGTCTGTATTAACTGATGGTGACACTATATATTTATATACTGGACATGATATGTCAAGTGACAGCGAAGTTTCAAGGGCAGTTTACAATATTCCGGAATATTTATGTTATTCCACTACTAACCTTTCAGACTGGAAAGAAGAAGGAACTGTATTTACTCTTAATACTGATAATGTAAAATGGGCAAAAGATTCATCTACAGCATGGGCAAGCCAGGTAATTAAATATAAAGATAAATATTATCTGTATTTTTGCAGCTGGGATAAAACTTCACTTGGCAAACAGTCTATTGGTGTAGCAGTATCAGACAGTCCAACAGGCAGGTTTAAAGATATTGGCAGGCCATTGGTACAAGGTATCCTTACTTCCCCAGAAAACAGCGCATGGGATGATATTGACCCCACAGTATGGGTTGAAACAGACGGAAGTGGTACAGAACACCGTTATCTTGCATGGGGCAACAGTAAATTTTATATTTGTGAGTTAAATGAAGATATGATATCTGTAAAAGACCTGGATGGTGATGGTAAAATTACATGTGGCACACAAACAGATAATGCTGATATTATTAATAACCAGGACGGGCTTGAATCTTTTACAGAAGCTCCGTGGATTTACCGCAGGCAGGATGAAAATAATAAATATTATGGGGATTATTATCTTTTTTATGCCTATGGCTGGCATGAACACATGGCATATGCAACAACTAATGACCTGCTGCATGGTTCATGGGATTTTGGTAAAGTACTTATGCTCCCTACAGCAACATCTAATACAAACCATATGGCTGTCTTTGACTTTAAAGGCAAGACATATTTTGTATACCACAATGGTTCGCTTCCTGGAGGTAATGGCTACAGGCGGAGTCCATGTATTACAGAACTCTTCTTTGAAAAAGATGGCAGCATAAAACCAATAGACGAAACAGCAGCAGGCTTAAACGGGACTATATATAAAATTTCATTAAAAGACGGCGGGGATATATCCCATGAATTTTTTATTAATTCTGCAAGTGACAGTGACTATCCATATTCAAATATTAAAACTGGCATAGACACAGGTATGTCTAATGATAATAAATGGGTAATAATCCCTGGTAAAGCAGAACCTGGAAATGAAGCTTATATTTCTATACAGTCTGAAAATAAACCAGGATTATATCTTACCGCAGATGAAACAGGTAAAGTGACACTTGCACAAGATGCAGATGCTTCTAAAGAAACAGCGCAACAACAGACATTCCACAGTGTAAAAGGGCTTGATGGCGAAGATGGCATTTCATTTGAAAGTGTTTCACAGCCTGGTAAATATATATCTGTTAAAGATAAAATATTATGTCTTTCTGATGGAAGTGATGCTGTAAATTCAACATTTTATATTTCAAAGGCAGAAAAATAAAAAACTATATTTTTTATTTTTCTGCTGCATTAAGAAAAACTATAACAATATATAATGAATGCCATATATTGCATGGCTGTCTTTATTTTTTATAGCAGTTATTTCCTTTCAGCATGTCCAAAACATAGGCAGGAAATGCTTAAACATATTATTGTAATAACAATGGCAACGGGTATCCAAGGTATAAGTTTTATCTGGTTTGTATCAAGATTTGCTGCAAGTTTTCCATATTCTGATGTAATTACATAGAACTGGTATGACATTGGATAGGCAAACCATGCCTTTGTATTGATAACCAGTACAGATGGTACAATAGATACCAGGCCAGTAATAATAGAAAAACCTGGGGTCTGGATACATACGGACAGCATCCAGAAAAATGTAATCATTGGTATTGCAGACAGAAAAAGCAAACTAATTTCTTTTAAAACAAATAATGCTGGTAATATAAAATTGTAATCCTGGGTTTTGGAACAAATAATGGCACTGGTATAGTACATACCTGTCATCATTAAAATTTGTGTTGCTGCTAATGTAAGTAATACAGTAAACTTAGCAAGACAGAGCTTCATTGTACTAACTGGTAAAACAAGCATTTTTAAAATTCCGTTGTTTGTCCTTTCTGTCTGGCTTAAAAGGACTGTTCCAACTACCATGCTTGCAGGGAACATAAACCATGACATTCCCATAAAGCCTTGGATAAAAAAGTTATTTTCTGGGGAAATACCTTCGGCTTGCATATTAAAATTTATACTAGCATTAAAGATAGAGGGCAGCCAGAGAATAATAGTAGCTGCTGCCAAAATCAAAAGGATTTTGGAATGGCGGATTTTTTTAAATTCAATGCTTGTAAGTAATAAAAAATTCATTCAAACTCCCTCCTTATTTTTATAAAAACAAGTTCTGACAGGCAAATAACTACAAATTCTGCAACAGCGGTACAGATATAGCGGATTACCTGTTCTATATTAGTATCCGTAAAAATCTGGAATGGCATTGCAAATGGAAAGAGTGAAAGATTAAAATTATCTGATGGCAGCATAGTTGCGGTAAAAACGCAGATGACACCAATGCCAAGGGATATCCATATATTTTTACAGGCTTCTGAAATAAGAAGTGATATGGTAATACATGGCAGCATCAACAATAATTCATAACCAAAATTTTTACATAATCCAATTAAAAAGCCATTTCCGGTTTCAAACCAGTAATAAGAACAAAAAGTGACTGCCACTGCCTCTATTGTAAGTATAAGAATGCACATAAAGATTGTCAGGATTACTTTACTTAAGAAGACAGAACCTGCCCTGGTTGGAAGTGACTTTATTTTCTGCATTGCATTACTGGCATATTCTGTATTGTATAAAATGCAGGTTCCTGTTATAACAAGCAGTACATTCAGCATTGCAATTATCTGCCAGTTTGCATTAAACAGGATTTGTAATGGACTGCCTTGTTGTGTAAGATATATTTCTGTACGGGCAGCCATATTGATAACAGGAAAAGAAGCTGCTAAAATACCTCCACATAAAAATGTGGGTAAAAAGCCAGTCCGTTTTACCTTTTTTAATTCTAGGGAAACTCTCATCTTGTAACACCTCTTTTCTGGTTGTCTGCATCAACCATTGCGAGAAAAGTATCTTCAAGATTATCAGAAGGATAACCTTGTGAATTGGCATGAAATCTTAGTTCATCAAGTGTTCCTTCAAATAACAGATGCCCATGGTTTAATATGCCAATGTTCTCAGCCATCAGTTCTATTTCAGACAGCAGATGTGATGATACAAAAACAGTACAATTAAATTTCTCTGGTAATAAACGGATAAGTGACCTGATTTCATGGATACCAGCAGGGTCAAGCCCATTTGTTGGTTCATCCAGAATTAAAACAGGAGGTTTTCCTATTAAAGCACTGGCAAGACCTAATCTTTGCTTCATTCCAAGAGAATATTTTTTGGCAAGCCGTTTTTTAAATTGAACCAGTCCTACAGTTTCAAGGGCTTCTTCTACAGAAGATTTTGGAAGTCCTAATATCTTACGGATAATTTCAAGATTTTCTTCACCACTTAAATTTCCATAAAAAGCAGGGGCTTCAATAAATGAGCCAGTTTCTTTTAGAATTTCTATTCTGTCTTCAGGATATTTTCTGCCATTAATTGTAAATGAACCGCTTGTTGGTTTTGTAAGACCTAGAAACATTTTCATTGTAGTTGATTTGCCAGCGCCATTTGGCCCAAGAAAACCATAGACAGAACCTTTTGGAATGTGAAGGTTCAGATTAGAAACGGCAGTAAAACCAGCATATGATTTTGTTAAATTTTTGGTTTCAATAATATTCATTGTTTTTTGCTCCTTTCTGTTTTATTGCCATGCATTTTGTTTATAAATGTTATATACAAAGTGTTTTTTGTTATTTCAAATATATTTTATATTCCAGACCTTGCATGAACCTTTCTGTATCCTTACATTTACTTTACATTTTCCTGCAAAACAGAAAAGGACATATTTCTATGGTATAATAATACACAATAACAGGATTTATATATTATGTTTGGAAATTAAAAATTGTATAAAATTATTTTAGGAGGTATTTGTATGAATTTTGACTATTTAAAACAAAAACGTATTTTGCTTGTTGATGATGAGCAGGAGCTTTTAGATATGACAGAATCTATTTTGAATGAAGATGGTTTCCAAAATATCATGACAGCTAAAACAGTAAAAGAAGCAATTACTGTTTCAGAAACTTATTGTCCAGAGTTTGCAATTCTTGATGTAATGCTTCCTGATGGCAATGGTTTCGACCTTATGAAACAAATTAAAAGTACTTCGGATTACCCAGTACTTTTTTTAACAGCCCGTGGAGAAGATAACGACAGGCTTTGTGGCTTTGGTCTTGGTGCAGATGACTATATGGTAAAGCCTTTTTTGCCTAAAGAACTTTTATTCCGTATTAATGCTATTCTCCGTAGAAGTTATAAAGATGAAAACCCAGTTGTAAAACTGCCAGGCAGCGAAATTTACTTTGACCGTGCCGAGGTTATAAAGAATGGCATACACATTTCACTTACAGCAAAAGAATATGATATTCTCTTTGCATTATACCGGAATGCAGGACGGATTGTTACAGTTGATGCTTTATGTGAAGCTGCCTGGGGTGATAATCCTTTTGGCTATGAAAATTCCCTGATGGCACATATCTGCCGTATCCGGGAAAAAATTGAAGCTAATCCATCCAGGCCTGTTTCTTTGATAACGGTTAAAGGGCTTGGGTATAAGCTGGTTCTGTGAGGGTAAACAGACTGGAAAATATATTTAAGACAGTAAAAATATTTCTTTAAATATATTAAATTTTTTAAAGTGTGTGTATAAATTATATTATTTGAACCGCCAAAGGTGGTATGGGGGATTAATATGAAAAGTGTACCTAAACTGATACGGCGTTTTGTCAGTATTATGTTTTTATCTTCGGTTTTGCTTATTATTTTGAATTTTATATTATTGGTTGTATATACTTTAAACCAGAAACCAAATGTCTATCCTTGGGCAACTGCTGAGGAAGTTGCTGGCAGTTTATCATATAATAATAATGGATATGTTTTGTCTGGGGATACAGAAATTGAATTAGCAAAGACAAATGTATGGGCAATCCTTATTGATAATGCAACAATGAAAGTTGTATGGAGTACAGAAAATCTTCCAGAAACTGTACCTATGCAATATTCTGTACAGGACATTGCAAACCTGGTACGTGGATATATAGATGGGTATCCAACATTTACAGGAGAAGCAGAAAATGGATTAGTAGTATTAGGCTACCCTAAAGATAGTTTCTGGAAACATATGTGGCCAAGCTGGGATTATAATTTTATTGCCAGCCTGCCTAAAACAGTTCTTTCTATTTTAGTAATTAATATTGTATTGGTTTTTATTATATATGTAATTGCTAATTCCAGGCTGCTAAAATCTGTAGAACCAATTATTAGCGGGATACAATCTTTATCAACAAAAGAGGAAGTTAATATACAGGAAAAAGGACTTTTTTCTGAACTTGCTGCAAGTATTAATAAGACCTCAGAAATTTTGCAGTCCCAAAACAGGCAGCTCCGTAAGAGAGAAACTGCAAGGGCAAACTGGATTGCAGGAGTATCTCATGATATACGGACACCATTATCAATGGTAATGGGATATGCAGGCCAGTTAGAAAGTGATAAGCGTTTATCAGAAGATGGCCGGAAAAAAGTTGCCGTTATTGTAAAGCAAAGTGAACGTATGAAAAACTTAATCAACGACCTTAATCTTGCATCTAAGCTGGAATATAATATGCAGCCAGTAAAATGTGAAAGACAAAACCTGGTTGCTGCTGTACGCCAGGTAGTAGCTGGTTTTATTAATATAAATATTGATGACAAGTATATAATTGAATGGAAAACTAATGAAGACCTGGCTGCCTGCTTTGTGAATATTGATAAAGACCTGGTTAAACGGGCAGTAAGTAACCTTATCCAAAACTGTATTAACCATAATGGGCAAGGATGCCATATTTTTGTAAGTGTTATAGAAGAAAGTAGTAATTGTATTATAGTTGTTGAGGATGATGGTATTGGAGTTACTGATGAACAAATAGAAAAACTAAATAATTCCCCACATTACATGGTTTGTGATGAAAATGTATCAGAGCAGCGTCATGGCCTTGGATTACTTATTGTAAGGCAGATTATGGAAGTACATGGCGGTGAAGCCAATATTGGGCATAGTTTGTATAGTGGTTTTTCTGCCAGGCTTATCTTCCCAGTACAAAACATATAGTTTCTTTTAAAAAATTGGAAAACGGCGTGCCATCGCATGTTTTAAACGGAAATTTTGAGTTTCCTCATTTTTTAATACACAGGTATTTTGCCTCTGGCAATTCCAAAATTTTACCAACGGCAGCCGCTTTCGCTTGGATGGGATGCGCAGTGGTGCATAAAGCTCCCAAAGACGTGGCTTAAGCACCAGCGCCCCCATAACAGTTGCCTTATGGTAAAACATTTGGAATTTGCCAGAGTAATATAATCTTTGTATAATTTAAAAAATGGGTAAACTCAAAAAAGGGAAATAAATTGACAATATATAGGATATTATGTAGAATATATTGGGGTGCTACCTAAGAACGTTAGGACGGTTGTCTTCCATCAGAGAGTACAAGCTCTGTTTACATAGAAACCTTTCGGGGAATCTACGAAAGGAGGACGTATTGTATATGATAACTATAGAGACGATATATTATATTGTAGTAATAGCAAGCATTCTTTGCGGGACTGCATATAAGATTGGATACGAACATGGTAAAAATGCAAGAAAATAACCGCCCTCGCCAAAGGAATGCGGTTATTTTCTGGTTCTTACTAGAATTTAATTAAATTTCAAGGCAACCGTTCTGCATTATAGGTAGTGCCTTTTCAAATAGGGATGATGTCTTTTCTATACTCATTATCTTATAGTAATTTATTGGTGTTGTCAACTAATTTATTTTTTTGAGTTCCCCCATTTTTCATATACGCAAAGATTTATTACTCTGGCAAAATACCTGTGTATTAAAAAAATGGGGGACTCAAAATTTATTTTGCATAACTTATTTCACAAACTGATCTTTTTAAGTCTGGTATAGTTATTTATAATTAAATATAATAAAATTTAATTAGTAACAAAATAGCAACACAAAAAGCCCAGACATCATAC
>VSNJ01000289.1 GCA_009774235.1 Lachnospiraceae bacterium | reverse complement strand
ATCAGCTAGGTAGTACATTATTAATTATGATAAATTATATACTGGATTTAAAATAGCTGTACCTGAGTGTATTAGCTTTTGTGAGGAGAAAGAAATAGAAAATTTTATTGATGATTGGGAAAATATATAAATTAAAAGTTTTTAATTATATTGGTATATAGTTAAATATAAGCAGACTTACACGTCTGTTTCATAAATTTTCATATAATAATTTCCATTTATCCTTTGAATGTACCAATACGCAGAGTTTACGATGCCAGCTGCCAGCAATAATTCCACAAAAGGGGTACTTTAACCCCGCCAGTGCTTGTATCCTGTTTTATGTTTTACAAGGATACTATGCACTGTTGCGTGGGTTATCGTAGCGGAAGCGTACCCCTGTGTGGAATATGCTGGCAGCTGGCATCGTAAACCGTCCGTCTACACAAAAGCGGATAATAGAAATTATTGAAATTTATGAAATAGACATGGCAGGTTTAGGAAAACTCTTGACTTAGATAACAATAAAAGGTAATATAGTAATAGAAACTATATCAAGAGAGGGGAATTATAATGATACTGGAATCACTACAAATTGGGGATTTAACAATAAAGTATCCTGTAATACAGGGAGGCATGGGAGTTGGAATCAGCCGCAGCAGGCTTGCAGGGGCAGTTTCAGCTAACGGGGGGCTTGGTATTATATCTACAGCGCAGATAGGTTATGATATACCAGGTTTTGACAAAGACGAGAATAAAGCAAATCTTGAAGCTATACAATACCATATAAAGAAGGCAAAAGAAATATCTGGTGGAAAGCCAGTTGGTGTAAATATTATGGTTGCGTTAAAAAACTATGATGCACATGTAAAGGCTTCTGTTGAGGCTGGTGCAGATGTGGTAATATCAGGCGCAGGGCTTCCAGTACATTTACCAGAATATGTAGAAGGTTCTGGGTGTAAGATTGCACCAATCGTTTCATCTGAAAAGGCAGCACAGATTATATTGCGTAACTGGGCAAAGAAATTTAACCGTACAGCGGATTTTATTGTAATAGAAGGACCTAAAGCAGGAGGCCATCTTGGATTTAAGAAAGAACAGATTGGGCAGATTACAGACGAAGAATATAATTTAGAAATAAAGAAAATTATAAATACAGTAAAAGAATATGAAGAAAAATATAACCAGAAGATACCTGTAATAATTGCAGGCGGAGTCTTTACACATAATGATATATGCCATGCAATTTCACTTGGTGCACAGGGTGTACAGATTGCGTCACGTTTTGTTGCAACAGATGAGTGTGATGCAGATGAGAAATATAAACAGGCGTATATAAATGCTTCTGACAGTGATATTGAAATAGTAATGAGCCCTGTAGGAATGCCTGGAAGGGCAATAAGAAATAAATTTGTGGAATTTATAAAAAGTAACCGTATTCCTATAAATAAATGTTTTAACTGCCTTGAAAAGTGTAATCCTGCCAAGGTACCATATTGTATAACTAAAGCACTTATAGATGCAGTACGTGGTGATGTAGACAATGGACTGTTATTTGCTGGTGCCAATGTAGGACGTATAAATAAAATAGTACCCGTACATGAACTTATGGAGGAACTGGCAGGATGCCAGGTGGTGCCTGGAAATTAAAAAGTATACATTTATATGTGGCTCTGGCAATTCCAGATGTTTTATCACCCAAAAGCTATATTGCAAACATGGCTTTGCATATATTGGGCCTGGTGGAATAGATAGTGGTGCATACAGCTGCCTTTTGTTAAAATATTTGGAATTTGCCAGGGTAATATAGTCTTTGTTGGATTTTTTATTTTAAAACACACTACAATGTGTTAAACCTGTATTTTAATATGGTAAATCCTTTCATCAGGCAGTAATCCTGTAATATCTTGTCTGGAATTACGCATATTATACAACTTTGTTACATAGTCTGTTATATCATTTATATCTGTAATCCATTCTGTTACATATTTTTTGACTGCATTGCCTCTTAATCCAATCTGTACAGAACGGTATTGTTCAGGGTTGCCATATATATCCCTTTCAGGGTCCCATTGTATTCTTATATCAGATGTTTTAATTTTTTCTTTCCAGTCCTCATAACTGCCATGTTCATTTTTATTATATGATGAATATACAGCATTATTAATAAGATAATCAAAAGCTTCCCTTTTTATATCAATAGCAAGTATATGTTCCTGGTTTTCTTTTTTACCCCAGCCACAACGGTACATCATCCATAAAAAAGATGGTTTTATCCATGTCATTCTGTCTAACTTAAAGTTTTTGCCAAAAGTTCCATTATTTACTGCTTCTTTTGCAATAATTTCATTGTAAGCCTGGTAGACTCTTATTGTGTTATTATCAAAGATAGCACGTATTTCTTTATATTCCATTTTTTACCCTCATTTCCTTTGTGTATATATTTATTATAATTAAACCAGACAAGTGTATCAAGATATTTTTATATTTGGGTTTCCACATTTTTTAAATTATACAAAGACTATATTACTCTGGCAAAATACTTGTATATTTAAAAAATGGGGAGACTTAAAATTTTTATAATATATGTATTTTATAACATACAATATTTATATTATATATATAAATT
>VSNJ01000288.1 GCA_009774235.1 Lachnospiraceae bacterium | reverse complement strand
ACTCTTTATGAAAGTATATAAACAACTTCAAAAAGAGCTTGTACCAGTGCGTCCAAACCGCACTTACAAACGTAAACATCCAGGTGTTAAATTTCCACAGAATCAAAAGTCTTAATTTGGATATTCTTAAGTTGATGACATTACCCTTTTGGGTGGGAGTGTTTGAACGTGTATCAGAGGGAAAGTTATCCGTGTGTAAGGTTACGTTTGGGGCAGAACCCAAAGACTATGAGGTATATGATTTCGTCCTGAAAAATTACTATCGGTTACGATTTAGTCCGACTGTGGCAACTGATGTAAAAGAAGTAGGTCGCAATCCTAAACGGGTACAGCGCCACGTCCGTTTCATAAATTTTTAAGTACATCCAAAAGCCTGTTGTTATTTAACAAACAGTCAAACATACTGGTTTGATAAGCTTTTTTTCTTGGCTGTGATAAAACATATTTTTTATGTGCCATTAATGCAAACTTTCTTAATATATTCAATGATTTTAAGCTGTTTTCTGACAAAACAGCACTGCTGTCTTCTGAAAATACAACATCCAGTATCCAGTGCATGCTTTCAATTTTCCAGTGTTCCCTGCTGGTTTCCAGTAATTTTTCTGCACTTGTGCAAAGGCTTGTAATATAATAACTTGTTTTCTCTGATGTGCCATTTTTTGTAACAACTCTGCGCTCTACAGAAAAAATACTGCACAGCCCTTCCCATTCATTTTTACCAGAAATCCAGCCTGTGTTTTCTGTTTTCCTGCAAGTCCTTTTTTCTGTCCTGCCATTATTTTTATTAATGGCTGTGTATGTTTCCATTTCTTTTTCATTGGTGTTTTCTTCCATATAAAGTTTTACATCTTCATATAACATTCTTTGGTTTTTCTTAAGCCCCAGGACATAATCCCCTCCTTTTTCTTTTATTTTATGGCATGTTTCTTTCTGGCAGTGCATGGCATCCGCTGTCACTGTTTTTCCTTTAATATCTATATATTCCAGCATTTCCTGGAATACGGGTGTTCAGGGTTTCATTTGTTTTTTCATGTATGGCTTCCTGTCCCAGTACAACACTGCTTTCTGTACAGTATGCAGTTAAAACCTGTAATGAAGAATGTGGCTTCCCTTTTTCTGCTGTACTGCGCATGGCTTTACCATCCACAGCAACAACACTGCCTGTATCTTCTATGCTCTCTTTCATTATCCCTGTTATTATTCCTGCTACATTTCCTGCATCCACCATATTTAAAATACAGCTTAATGTTGGCTTGGATGGTATTTTTGTAATTCCAAATTTATTTTCAAGGAACTCTTTTTTATTTTCTGCATAACTAATTATCCCGTTTAAACTGTCTATGCCACATAAAACAGCACACATAGTTATTACAAGTATGTCACTTAATTTATGTTCTACATAACTCTGGTGTCTTGTGTCACAGATTGATGAAAATTTTTCTTTGACTTTATCCATTATTTATACTACATGTTGTTTTTCACCTATTATACATTATTGGAATATATTTGAAAATATTTTTATGAAACGGACGTGAACCATGATCAACTTATACTTGACCACAAAGCGGCTATTATTGTCCGAAAAATTTTTGAGTTAGCAGTGAATGGCATTGGCATAACCGCCATAGTTCACTGCTTAAATGAAAAAGAAATTCCAACACCAATTCAATATGCTAGATCAAACGGTTTATTCGGAAATTATGATAATGGTAACGGAAACTGGAATAGCAGGTCAGTCAAATATATCCTGGCCAATCGAACTTATACTGGTATGCTTGTATAAGGAAAAGAAAAGCGGGTTGTAGCCACAACACATGAAGCTCTGGTAGATACAAATACTTTTGATGTCATTCAAAAATCATTTCAGGAAAAAGCATTTCATATCGCCAAACACGGCCAATCAACGGAGAATATTCTAAAGGGCAAAGTCATTTGTGGGTGTTGCGGAGGAAAAATGCAGCGTAAACGTGGCACCAATTATGCTGGTTGGTATTTTTTCACCTGTATTACCAAAAACCGTTTAGGTGTAGACAAATGTAACAGCATGTATGTACGGGAGGAAGATGTTTTGCGTGCTATCTACTACCAATTAAAATTGTATGTAAAGGAGCATTTCATTTTAGATTCACAGTACCAACAAGAACTATTGCGCCTTAATAACGAGATTAACCAATCCTACAGTCAATATCAAGAAATTTTTAGAAATGCTATTCACTATTATGAGATGTTTGTTGATGGAAAGATCAGCAGAGATGAATTTCGAGCAGTCCAAGATGCAACCAACGAAAAGAAGACAATTCGGAATGATATTATCACAAGCAAAACAGCTTATGAAAAGCAGTATCATGTATTCCGCAAATTATTGAAAGCGGGTTATAAAGAAATTGCTTTCAGCGAGATTATAGACTGTATTGATGAAATTACCATATGTCAAAACAAAAACATTACTGTGAAATGGGCAATTGCCCAGTAATTATTGGTCTCTGCCGAATCGCCATATCTATGTATTATTCAGAAAAAATATACCTTCTATAGTTAGGATAGTGTAACTTTACTTGGGGAATTTTTAGAAAAAAATGGAAAAGAGACACCCCTTTGTAGTATAATATAATCACCGAAAAAA
>VSNJ01000287.1 GCA_009774235.1 Lachnospiraceae bacterium | reverse complement strand
TAATTAGATAGTACAATATAATTAAATATAAGGGGTGATTATTATGATATTAGTAAATACAGATTATATTACAGGAAAAGAATTTGAAATGCTGGGTCTTGTAAAAGGCAGCACAATCCAGAGCAAACATATTGGCAAGGATATTTCACAAGGATTTAAAACACTTGTTGGAGGGGAATTAAAGGCATATAATGAAATGATGACAGACGCAAGAAACCTTGCAACAAACCGTATGACAGAAGAAGCAGAACAGCTTGGGGCTGATGCCATTGTAAATATAAGATATGCAAGTTCTGCCATTATGCAGGGTGCAGCAGAAGTTATAGCTTATGGAACAGCAGTAAAGTTTATAAATTAGTATGTGCCTGGAATTACATAGTTATAATACTTCCAGACATATAATATGCTGGGAAAGGAATTTATGGATTTAAAACAATTAAAAAACGTATATAAAAAAGAAAAACATCTGGAATATATCTTCTTCTGGGGACACAGTGAAAAAGCAGGTACAATTACAAAAGCATGCCTTAGCCAGTGGTATCCATGTAAATTCAAATCTAATGGTATAATTTACTATACAGCTGAACAATATATGATGGCACAGAAAGCACTGCTTTTTAATGACCAGCAGGTTTTTAATGAAATAATGCAGGCTCCAGACCCCAGACAGTACCAGAAACTTGGCAGGAAAACCAGGTATTTTAAAGAAGAAGTATGGAATAAACATAAATATAAGATAGTAGTAGACGGCAATATTGCAAAATTTTCACAAAACCCAGAACTTGGCGGGTTTTTAAAGAAAACCAGGGATAAAATCCTTGTAGAAGCAAGCCCTTATGACCGTATATGGGGCATTGGCATGGCACAGGACAACCCAGATATTAATAATCCATTTAACTGGAATGGCAGCAACCTTCTTGGTTTTGCACTTATGGATGTACGAAAAATACTGTGGTCTTAGACAGAAACAAAAGTTAATAATAAAGATTAATTTTATTAAAAAACTTTGCTATAAACGGATTGTATAGCAAAGTTTTTTATGTTAAACTAGAATAGATACTATGTTTTATGGTATTTCCCAGAGAGAATAATCCAAATGATATCCGCAATATGCTTTGCCTGCAGGCAGGCATTTGCTATTTGCTTATAACCTCACCGCTTTGTGGTATTCCAGCAAAAGCCTGGACCATGCAAAACCAGCAGGTCTTTTTTAATGCCAGTTCCCGTTTAAACAGCATGGCTTTTAAGGCTTGCCCGGTAAGGTTAAATTAATAAAAACATGGCTATATATGTTTAATTATGCAATATATACTCACAAGGAGGAAACAGATATGTATCATTGCCATATCCATTTCTATTTAACAGGTTGCCAGCATGGCATATTTGAAATTATAAGAAAAATACCCCCTTTAGAACATTTTACACATGAATTCTCTGGAAGTGACGTACCCCAGGCAGCATTAGCCGCCAATGCAGATGTAATTTTTGCAAACCTGCAGGATATGGATGCCAGGGAAGCATTCCAGGCTTTAGTTTCAAGTAAACAGGAGGATGCAAAACTTATTATCCTTGCAGATAAATACCAGATAGCATTTCTGGCAGACAACCTGCATGAAGTTAGTGATATATGGACAATGCCTATGTCAGATAAAGAATTAAGATTCCGTTTTTTAAGATGGCAGCAGTCCTATAAAAAAGAAAAAGATTCCTGGCAGACCAGCCAGTATCTGGAGACTGCTATAGACAGCGTACCTAACCTTGTCTGGTATAAAGATAAAAACGGCATACATAAAAAAGTAAATAAAAGTTTCTGCCAAACCGTAAGAAAGACCAAACAACAAGTAGAAGGACGTGGCCATGCTTATATATGGGATGTTGAGCATGATGACCCTGCATGTATAGAATCAGAACTTGAGGTTATGAACAAAAGAAAGACCTGCATATCGGAAGAAACTGTACAGACCGGGGATGGCACAAAACTGCTTACTACTTATAAGTCACCATTATATGATGTTGATGGCAGTGTAATGGGTACAGTAGGTGTAGCCATAGATATAACACAGGAACGTGCTTATGAGCAGGAATTAATTGAAAAAAACCAAACATTAGAAACAATTTTTACTACAATGGACTGTGGCATTATGAGCCACACGCTTGATGGTAAGCATATATTCAGCATAAACAGGGCGGCTCTTAAAATTCTTGGATATAATTCTAAAAATGAATTAATTGAAAAAGGATTTAATCTTGTTGCACCTTCTGTTATGGATGAAGATAAACCAAAACTTCTGGATTGTATAAAAACATTAGATAAACCAGGTGATACTGTTAATGTAGAATACCGTGTCCAGCATGATGATGGTGAAATATTACATATTATGGGCAATATAAAGCTTTTAGAAGAAAATGGCACATTGTTTTACCAGCGTTTTCTTTTAGATTTTACTGCCCAGAAATTAAAAGAAGAAAGTGAACGTCTGGAGAATGAAAGACGCCAGATGGAACTTGTACATGCATTATGTATAGATTTCAAACTTGTATGCTTCTTTGACCTTGATACTGGAAAGGGAAACCTTCTCCAAGTTACTGATAATGAAAACTACAGGTTTAATAATATATTTAATAATGACATGTCATTAGAAGAAT
>VSNJ01000286.1 GCA_009774235.1 Lachnospiraceae bacterium | reverse complement strand
AAAAAAAGTGGGGGAATTTTTATAAAACCGAATTTGAAAGCCGCAGAAAATAAGGGCTGGAGAATCCGAGAGACTATTTGTAATTACAGGAGGAAACAGATTGGACACGGTTGTATTTGGAGCATCAAAATTAGGCGTTGGGACAATTGGGTATTTAAAAGACAGGTATAATATATTGTACTGCATAGATAATGATGAAAATAAATGGGGTACAGAAATTTCAGGCATTAAAATAATGGGACCTGGTGTTTTAGAAAATTATAAAGGGGAAATAATAATTGCTTCTGTTTATTACTGGGAAATTTCTAAACAGCTGTATAACCTGGGAATTCCAGATGAAAAAATATATATTTCCAAAAGAAAAAAGAAAGACAATGGCATATATAAATATGAAATACTTCCTCTGGACTCCAGATGGTTAGAAGCTATTGACGGGGATTTATCTGGGTTTGATTTATACCATGAAGAAGAAGCAGCATCAGGAAATAAGAAAGTTTTAATATTCTGTTCAGATTATTCTTCATATACAAAGCAGCTGGTAGAAAATATGTGCTCAATATACAGTGATGTTGAAGTTAGCATTATAACATCTGATGTAAGCACCAGAAATAATATTTCTTCAAAAGGATTAAAACATATATATTTGTATGATACATATACTGGCTTGAAAACAATATTAGAAAAACTCCCAGTCTATGATGTAATGCAGCTGTTGTGGATTGAAGAACCATGGGCCTATTTTTACAGCCAGATAAGGAAAAAGTGCAGGAAGTTAAACCTTAATGTTGGCGGAAGTGATTTTTACAGGGCAAAAAAATCAGAAAGGGAAGCTAAAAGAAGACTTATAGAATGTGCTGATAATGTTACAGCTGAAAACCAGGAAACAGTAAATGCTTTCCTTGAGTATTATGGAAACGGCCTGGTATCTAAAATGAAGGTACTTCCATTTGGTGTTGAAGTACTGGATTATATTAAAAGGGTTACATTGGATAAAATGCAGATAAGGAAAAAATTTGGTATTAATAATAACAAAATTATAATTACCTGTGGCCATAATTCAAAAATAGAACACCAGCACAAAAAGATAATTGGTGAGTTAAAAAAACTACCTTTAAATATGCAACAACAGGTTATTTGTGTTTTTCCTATGACATATCCATCTGAAAATAAAGATTATATAAATTCAGTTGAAAAAGAACTGGGAAACCTTAAAGCGGAAAGCCTGGTTTTAAGGGATTTTATGGATTTTGAGGAAATGGCAGAGTATGCACTGGTTTCAGATATAATGGTGCATGTACAGACAACAGACCAGCTAAGTTCTACAATGCTTGAGGAAATGTATGCAGGGTCAGTAGTGGTTGCAGGAAGCTGGCTGCCATATGAATCTTTACACAAGAAAGGTATATTTTTCTTAGATATAAGTTCTATAGATAATCTTTCTGGTATTTTGGAAGAAGTAATAATTAATATTGACAGATATAAATTAAAATGTAAAGATAATGCATCTTTGGTTTATGAAAATTCATCATGGGAAAGTGTTTCTGGAAAATGGTATAACATGTGGAATATATAAGGAGAAATTAAAAATATGTTTGAAAATTACAAAGAAAAAATGGGTAAATATGAAAATATTTATCTATATGGGAATGGTACATTTACTGAAATTGTAAAAAAAGTATTTGGGATGTGTGGAATAGAATATAAAGGAATGGTGGTTTCAGACGGGTATAACAATAATGGTGAACTTGTTTTAAGTGATATAAAATCTGAAAGAGATAAAACATGTTTTATAATTACTACTGGTTCAAAATCGTATACAGACATAGTACATAATATATGCATATTAGGGTATTACAACTTATTTTTCTTTTCTGAGTATGAAAAACAAAGTTTAAAGTATCTGTTTGAAAATCCAGAAAAACTGGAAGAAGAATATGAAACTGTAAATAAAGAATTTAATAGTGATGGTGGAAGTGAAGCTTACTGGGAGAAACGTTATAAAACAGATGGGGACTCTGGTGCAGGTTCATATAATAAACTGGCTGAATTTAAGGCAAGAATACTAAACAATTTTATATCTGCACATCCAGATATAAAGTTATGTTATGAATGGGGATGTGGGGATGGTAACCAGTTGTCATATATTAATTATCCGTTTTATGTGGGGATGGATGTTTCAGAAACTGCTTTAGCAATGTGTAAAGAAAAGTTTGCAGATGATAAAACAAAAAAATTTTACCTTGCAGATGAAATGCTTGGATATGTATCTGAAAATGGTAAATGTGATTTAGCTGTTTCACTGGATGTGTTATTTAACCTGACAGAAGATAATGTATATGAAACGTATATGGACAGGCTTATGACATCAACAAATAAATATGTATGTATATATTCAAGTAATTTTGAAAGGCCACAGAACCATCATGAGCGTAGAAGGAAATTTTCTGGTTATATTGAAGAAAACTTCCCGGAATTTGAACTTATAGAGGAAATACAGAATGAGTATCCATATGATTTTACAAAACCTGATGAAACTAGTTTAAGTAATTTCTTTTTCTATAAAAAACAATTTAATGATAATAAAGGCCTATAGTTTATGTTCTTTTCTTTTACTAACAGAATATTACGTATTATTATTTGAAAGATAATTCTTATTAACTATATAGT
>VSNJ01000285.1 GCA_009774235.1 Lachnospiraceae bacterium | reverse complement strand
GAGGTCTATCACAATCTTTTTGATGAAGCACTGGAACGCTACAACGCAAAGCAGAAACGGAGTGACCGAAAGATTGATGATTATTACGAAAAGATACGCCGGGGCAAACAGGAGAAATTATTTTGTGAAGTTATCTTCCAAATCGGCAACAAGGACGATATGAATGTGCAGAGCAGTGAGGGGCGGTTGGCGAAAGAGATTTTATGTGAGTTTATGGAGCAGTTTCAGAAAAGAAATCCGAACCTATATGTATTTTCAAGCCACTTGCACATGGACGAGCAGACACCACATATCCATATTGATTTTGTTCCCTTTATCCGTAACAGTAAGCGTGGGCTTGATACAAGAGTATCGTTAAAAGGCGCACTGTCGGAACAGGGCTTCAAAGGCGGTACAAGGGGAATGACGGAATGGAATGAATGGATTGAAGCGGAGAAACAAGAGCTTTCAAAAGTCATGGGGCGGCATGGCGTACAGTGGAAACAGTTAGGCACACATAACAAGCACTTGTCTGTACTAGATTTTGAAAAACAGGAGCGACAGAAAGAGGTTGCAGAACTGGAACAGACAATCTCCGGCAGTAAAGAGGAATTATCTGACATTCTTCATCAGCAGATAGCGGCAGGACATGAAACGGAGCAGATACGCAAAGAGGGCGAAGCGATCCGGCAGGAAGTGTCGGAACTTTCCGTAACAAATTATCTGTTGAAAGAACAGACGGAAATGCTGACAGAGGATAAAGAAAAGCTGTTATCTGAAAATCAAAAATTAGAAAAACAGCAAAAAAAGTTACAGCAGGACATCAACAAAATGGTACAGTCAAAGGAAATCATGGAGCGCAACATACACGCTTATGATGAAGATGTGAAATGGCAGTTGGCAGAGCCGGGGGCATTGATGAGCGCAAAGGCTTATCGGGATAAAAAGGCTTTACCGCTTGTGGAGAAATTGAAAGAAGTGGTAAAAAATCTGACTATCAAATGCGTACAGCTTGCAGAACAAAGCAAGAAGCTGACCGCCAAAGTGGACGGACAACAGAAACAGATTAGCCGCTTGACGGATAAGGTCATGGAGCAGAGTGACACCATAGACCGATTGCAGGAAAAAGCGACTGATTTAGGACGTTTGGAGCGTCATTTAGGCAGAGAACAAGTGCAGTCGATAGTAGAACAGTCAAAGGCAATAGAACAGGCAGAAAGGGCAATTAAACGTCCGAAACGTGCCTTTGAATTGAGCCGATAGGAAAGGGGGATTGATAGATATGACCGATATGGAAAAGAAAGTTATGATACGGCTGTGTGCTAAAATCGTAGCAGATACAGACCTTTACGAAACAGATAAGGAAGTGCAAAATCTAATAGACTGGGTATGCTTGTCGGAACGGATAAAAGAAAACAATAATACAATCCGCAATCTGACCGGGGAATATAAGAAGATTGAGCCGGATTGCCGGGAGGGAGTACGGGCGCAGTTGGAGCGCATGAAAGAACTGTGCAAAGAGCGGAATAATCTGTATGAGAAGCAGAATGACTTGAAAGGGCAGAAATGGAAGATAGAGAAATCGTTAGAACGATAATAAATGTGGGGTGCGATGGTTGCTGCGCTCTATATTTTTGTTGTAAATGAGGAACGGAAGTAATATAATTAAATGAACAAATCGGGATTTGTATCAAAGGAGAAATAGAAAATGAAATTAGATTGTGGATTTACAAAAGAAAATAAATGGTTTCGATATAGAACTGGTGGAATTATCATTCATAATGATAAGATGCTCTTCGTTAAGAGTAAAATTGGCGGATACTATTATATGATTGGGGGAGGTGTTCATCTAGGTGAAAATTCTGTAAATTGTATTGAGAGAGAAATATTAGAAGAGACTGGAATGCATGCAAAAGTAGACCGTCTATCTGTGATATGTGAAAACTTTTTTTTAGGTCATGGTGGTGCAATTGATGGAATGGATTGTCATACTATTGAATTTTATTATCAGTTGAATATCACTGATGAACAACAAAAACAATGTAGACAACAGACAGATGAAGGAGAACATCTTGTTTGGGTTGATATTTGTGAAGTGGAAAATAGTTTTATTAAACCAACTTGTATTGCAGAAAGGGTTTCAGAAATATTGAGCAGTAAGAATATTATTCATATAATAGAGGAACGAGATAGATAAATTCCAGTTTGTTGATTAGAGTGGTGGAGGAAAACGAATTGATATTTTCCTTGTTAATGTTATTTATACATGGTGCTAGCACCATGTAATAAGGATGGGTAAGGAGAAAATCGGTATTTTGCTGCTGGCTCTATTTTGGCTCTAAAATTTTTCAGAACAGTAAAAATATAGTGTCAAATCAGATAATATGATGAATAATAAGTAGCAAAAACAAGGAAAAATATTCAGATTTCATTTCCGAAAGCTCGTGAAGGTGGAAGGACAGTAGGTTCAGGTAAGGTTGCTACAATTATTGAGTAATCAGTAAAAAGCTAGATTTTATGGGGCTTTCCGAGAAATCGGGAAGCCCTTTTTGAAATTTTGCAACAGTGAAAATATGTAAAGCGGTGCCAAAACGGTGTCATAAAGTAGAAATTTTGTGAAGTTTGGTTATGTATTAGAGGATAGTGTAACTTTACTTGGGGAATATTTAGAAAAAAATGGAAAAGAGACACCTCTTTATAGTATAATGTAATCACC
>VSNJ01000284.1 GCA_009774235.1 Lachnospiraceae bacterium | reverse complement strand
TTTTTGTAATTTCTTTTACTAATTTTCCTTTAAATCATATTTTTTAGGCAAATTTTTCTTAAGTTCGCACTTATGGGAAATACCCGTCTGCATGACGAACTTTGCAACGATTTTGAACAACCTTTTCTACGGCTCGGAAAACAGGAATGAATACATCGTAAAGCTGTGTTCCTATCCCCTGCTTATCCTTGATGATTTCGGCATGGAGAGAGGGACGGAATACGGGCTTGAGCAGGTCTACAACGTGATAGATAGCCGGTATATCAGCAAAAAACCGTTAATCGCAACGACGAACCTTACGCCGGAGCAGCTTAGGAATCCAGAAGACGTGCCGCACGCATTTATGGCAAGCTGCTTGAAATGTGTGTGCCTGTTCGCTTTACGGGCGGCGATTTCCGCAAAATAACGGCACAGCAGAAAATGGAACGTCTAAAGAAACTCATGGAGGGAGGCGAAAGTCAGTGAAAGAAGTTCCGATTTGGGAAAAGAGCAATTTAAGCCTTGAAGAAGCGGCAGCATATTCAGGGATTGGTGTCAATAAACTGCGTGAGCTTACCAATGAGAAAAACTGCCGCTTTGTTTTGTGGGTTGGCAATAAGCGGTTAATCAAACGCCGGCTGTTCGATCAGTATATTGAGCAGGAATATTCTATCTGACAATGGGGATTATCTCATTCTTTGCAGTTTTTATGAATCTTATGGTGTAAATTTGGCTTTGATATGGTACAATTAATGAGTCATATCAAGGCTCTTTCCACCACGAAAAGGAGTTTGAAAATGTCTGAGAAACGGAAAGACAATAAAGGACGAGTCTTAAAGACAGGGGAGAGCCAGAGAAAAGACCTGATTTATCAGTACCACTATACGGATATCCACGGAAAGAGACAGACCATTTATTCCTCTGATTTGAAGGAACTGCGGGAAAAGGAAAAGGTAATCCAAAAGCAGCTTAATGACGGGATTGACTATGCCGCCGGAGAAGTTACTGTTATTGCCATCTTGGAACGCTATATCAGTTTAAAACAGGGTGTACGCTACAATACCAAAGTCGGATACAATTTTGTGTTGAATCTGATCAAAAAAGAGGATTTCGGGTATCAGCAGATAAGGGATATTAAGGTATCGGATGCCCAGCAGTGGATTATGAAGCTGCATAATGACGGAAAAGGATACAGCACCATTACAAGTGTTAGGGGAGTTGTAAAACCTGCTTTTCAGATGGCATATAATGAGGACATTATCCGCAGGAATCCATTTGATTTTAAGCTGGTTGATGTTGTGCCAAACGATTCACAGAAACGTATCGCCATGACAGAGGAACAGCAAGAACTTTGGATGAGTTTTATCCGTGAGGATAAAACCTACTGTAAGTATTATGATGAATTTGTTGTGCTGTTGGGAACAGGAATGCGTGTCAGCGAATTTTGTGGCTTGACAAAAAGTGATTTGGATTTTGAAAGCCGGAAAATCCGTGTGGATCATCAACTTGTCAGAGAACGTGGCGGAAAGTATTATGTCGAGAAAACAAAGACTGAGTGCGGATGCCGCTTTATCACTATGACAGAGGACGTCTATCAGAGCCTGAAAAATATCCTTACCCGCCGTAAGAGCTTAAAGACAGAAATGATTGTTGACGGGTATAGTAGCTTTCTTCTGCTAGACAAGGATGATAAACCGAAAGTAGCGTTGCATATTGAAAATGAGATGCGGTGGGCAATGAAGAAATACAAGAAGTTATACCCAAATAAACCGCTACCACATATCACACCTCATGTATTCCGTCATACATTCTGTACAAATATGGCAAACTCAGGTATGGACATTAAGACCTTACAGTATGTAATGGGACATTCGGACGTAGGCGTTACGCTGAATGTATACACCCATGCCAGCTATGACCGTGCAGCGGAGCAGATGGCAAAAATCTTAGACTTAAAAGAAATTGATATGCATGGAAAACAGAGAAAATCAGGTTGAGAAGTACACCAATCTACTACACCAATTACTACACCATTTGCCCGTAAATTTGCGTAGATTTATAAAGAAATACACAGATCAAGGGTAAAAAACCAAAAATGAAAAAAGCGCCAGAAAGCTTGAAAAATCAAGGTTTGAAGGCTTATGAAGGGATATAAAAGATATGATAAAAATATTATTCGTCTGCCACGGCAACATTTGCCGCAGTCCAATGGCAGAGTTTGTTATGAAAGATTTAGTGAATAAAAGTGGTTATAAAGAAGATTTTTTTATTGCATCTAAGGCAACCAGCACAGAGGAACTTGGCAATGGACCTCACTATGGTACAAGGAATAAGTTAAAAGAGGAAGGAATTCCAATGGAGCCACATAGAGCTACACAGATGGATAAAAGTGATTATAATTATTTTGATTATATAATAGGTATGGATTCCTGGAATTATAAAAATATTTTACGTATTACAGGAGGTGACCCGGAAGGCAAAGTATCACTTTTACTTAATTTTGCAGGTTCTTCACGTGACATTGCTGACCCATGGTATACAGGGAATTTTGATAAAACATATAATGATGTATGTGAGGGGTGTGAAGCATTGTTACACAACATTATATTAGAGGGAAAACTTTAAATATATTGTCTAAAGATAATATAATTTAGTATTTATAGGAAAATTTATAATAAATATTTAATTTAGAGCAAATAACTATAATAAGACAAAATAAAAGATAATAGGAACATTGCAGGACAGAATAAAAGTATAT